>CAKZUS010000277.1 GCA_937921805.1 uncultured Granulosicoccaceae bacterium | reverse complement strand
GCCCTGAGTACATTGCAGACTTACCTCACGGTAAAGAGCTACTCGCGCACAACCTCGCCTTCCAACTGCAAGGCGAGCGACAATATCTGCACGAGCGCGAAGCCGCCAAACAACTCTGGCAACAACAACTCGATACCGATGCGGGTGCTCCACAGCACTGTCTCGTTACTGGCGCCATCGCCACACCGGCCCGATTGCATCCTGCGATTAAAGGCGTCTACGGCGGCCAGACTTCTGGCGTTTCCATCGTCTCTTTCAATGCCAATGCCTTTGAAAGCTACGGCAAAGAGCAAGGCGATAACGCCCCCGTTAGCGAAGTCGCGGCCTTCCAGTACACCACCGCGCTGAACTACCTGCTCGACCGCCAGCACGGACAATGCCTGAGCCTGGGCGATACCAGCATGGTCTTCTGGGCTGCTGCCGAGCAAGCAGACGAAGCCCGCAGGGTCGAGTGCCTGATAGCCAGTCTCACTAGCTCCGTCGCCGCGATACCCGATGATGAGCAGGAAGCCTTCAAAGTGCGCACCGCGCTCGAACGCATTACCCAAGGCCGGGCTATACAAGACCCCACATTGGGCATCCAACCCAACACCCGCTTTTTTGTTCTCGGTCTCGCCCCCAACGCCTCGCGGCTGTCGATCCGCTATTGGCTCGATACCACCTTGGGGGAGCTGAGCGAGCACCTCGCGGCGCATTACGCTGACCTCGCGATGGAACCAGCCGCCTGGGACACACCGCCCTCTGTATGGCGACTCCTGCTAGAGCTTGCACCAAAGCGCAGTGGCCGAGGCGATATAAAAGACGCCCCCGCGCAGTTACTCGGAGAAGTCATGCGCTCCATCATCACCGGCGCACCTTACCCCGCTGCACTCTTGGGCCAGGTACTCCAACGACTGCGCTCCGACGGAGACTTCTCTTCGCTGCGCATCGCCCTCATCAAAGCGACCTTACACCGCACCTACCGAAAGCATCCCCACATCAAGGAGAGACCCCCTATGGGATTAGAAGAAAACAACACCAACGAGGCCTACAACCTAGGGCGACTCTTTGCCGTATTGGCACGACTGCAATCCCAAGCCATTGGGGCCAACGCGACCGTGACAGATCGGTATTTCGGCACGGCGTCTACCGTACCGTTCTCCGTGTTTCCACGGCTCATCGCCAATGCCCAAAACCATCTGTCCAAGCTCCGCAAGATCCGCACTGGTGAAGCAGTGAATCTGGAGAAAGACTTATCGAACGGCATTGCCCGACTGCCCAGCGCGTTCCCCAAGCACCTTGCAATAGAAGACCAAGGGCGCTTTGTCATTGGCTACTACCACCAACGCCAAAAGTACTTCCAAAAAAACGACACCACCCAAAGCGCCGCCTAGGAGGGGCACCTTATGAGTATTCAAAACCGCTACGAATTCGTCTATTTTTTCGACGTCACCAACGGCAACCCCAATGGCGACCCCGACGCAGGCAATATGCCCCGACTCGACCCCGAGTCCAGCAAGGGCCTGGTCACTGACGTCTGCCTCAAGCGCAAAATTCGCAACGTTGTCGAGCTAACCAGAGACAACAAGCCCGGCCACGACATCTACGTCCAAGAAAAAGCCATCCTCAACGAGCAGAACCGCCGCGCCTACCAAGCGCTAGAAATCGAACCCGAAGACAAAAAACTCCCCAAAGACACCGCTCAAGCCCGCGCCGTCACACAGTGGATGTGCAAAAACTTCTTTGATGTGCGCAGCTTTGGCGCCGTGATGACCACCGGCGTGAACAGCGGCCAAGTACGCGGCCCCGTGCAGATTGCCTTTGCACGCTCGCTCGACCCGATTATTCCCATCGAAGTTACCATCACACGGATGGCCGTCACCACCGAAAAAGAAGCCGCAGAACAGCAAGGCGACAACCGCACCATGGGTCGCAAACACATCGTCCCCTACGCGCTCTACCGCGCTCATGGCTTTATCTCCGCCCCCCTTGCCGCCAAAACGGGCTTCTCTGACGACGATCTCAACACGCTCTGGCAATCACTGAGCATCATGTTTGACCACGACCGCTCAGCGTCGCGCGGAGAGATGAATGCACGCCGGCTCATCGCCTTCAAACACGCCAGCCCTCTGGGCAACATGCCTGCACACAAGCTCTTTGATCGCGTTACCACACACAGAGTCAGCGGCGAAGTCGGTACACCCGCCTCCGCGTATTCTGACTATCGCATCGACATTGAGCGCGACGGCCTGCGGGACGTCGAGATATTGGATCTTTTAGCCTAGGAGAACCTGTAGAAGGGTCGCCCTCTCGGCGGCCCTACAGTACGAGTATCATGGATGAGTCACTCCCCCTCTCTGCATTGCAGCACTACCTGTTTTGCCCGCGCCAGTTTGCATTGATACATATAGAACAGCAGTGGGCTGAAAATAAACTCACCGCTGAAGGCCGGTTGTTGCACGAACGCAGTGATCAGCTCAATGTCGAGACGCGCAAAGGTATTCGCACCGTCACAGCCATGCCGCTCAATGCGCCACAGCTCGGTATCCACGGCATCGCCGATGTGGTCGAATTTGCCCCAACTCCTTATCCCGTCGAGTACAAACGCGGCAAACAAAAGAAGGCCCATCGAGCTGATGAAGTACAACTGTGTGCACAAGCGCTGTGCCTCGAAGAAATGCTCAACGTTGACGTATTCGAAGGGGCTTTGTTCTACGCCCAAGCACGACGTCGCCACCTCGTCGCCATCGACAACGAACTACGCACCCTGACCCAAGACGTAATTCAGGCCGCACGGGAGTGTCTGCGACAACAACGCACCCCTGGCCCCCTCCCCAACCTCACGCCTTGCAAAAAATGCTCACTCATCGAGCAGTGTCAGCCCCATCTATTGAGTTCACCACGCTCCGCCCAACACTGGTTCACCGACCAGCTGGAACAACCATGAAGCGCCACCTCAACACCCTCTACGTCAGCACCGAAGGGGCATGGATCAGCAAAGAGGGCGAAAACATTGTCGTCTCGGCAAACAAGAAAACGCTCGGCCGGATGCCAATACACATGATCGGCAGCCTTGTCTGCATTGGTCGCATGATGGTCTCGCCGCCACTGATGGGATTTTGCGCGCAAAAAGGCGTGAGTATCGTCTACTTGACTGACAACGGGCGATTTCTCGCACGTGTAGAAGGCCCCGTTTCGGGCAATGTGCTCCTACGCCACGCGCAATATCGACGTAGCGATGAAGGGCCAGAACAAATCGTGCAACATATCGTTGCCGCCAAGATTCACAACCAGCGCAATGTTTTGCGCCGTGCCTTGCGCGATCATCGCGACAAACTTCACAACACCCCTCTCATCGATGACGCTGTCCGCCACCTCGGGCGCCTGATAGAACAAGCGAAACACTGCGACGACGTCGACTCATTGCGGGGATTTGAAGGCGATGCCGCCCGGCAATATTTCGGAGTCTTCGCTCAGCTCCTACACACCACGGATGCCCTGGTCTTTACAGGGCGATCTCGCCGCCCTCCACTCGACCCTGTCAACGCCGTGCTCTCCTTCGTCTACACTCTGCTCACCCACGACTGCCGCAGCGCACTCGAAGCCGTCGGGCTTGATCCAGCCGTTGGATTTCTACACCGCCTGCGCCCTGGTCGCCCCAGTCTCGCGCTCGATCTTGTAGAAGAGTTTCGCGCTCCCATCGCCGACCGGCTCACACTCTCACTGTGCAATCGACGCCAACTCAATGCAAAGCACTTCACTCACTATGACAACGGTGCTGTCACGCTAACCGACGCAGGGCGCAAGACAGTCATCACAGCATGGCAAGAAAAGAAAAAGCAAACCCTCACACACGCCTTTCTTGACGATACTATCCACATTGGAACGCTATGGCACATCCAATCCATGCTCCTTGCACGCACCCTTCGAGGCGACCTCGATGCCTACGTTCCTTACCTCTACAAATGAGATGTAGCCCATGATGATCCTCGTCAGCTACGACATCAGCACCACCGTGGAAGGCGCACCAAAGCGCCTTCGGCGTATTGCCAAAGCCTGCCGAGACTACGGCCAACGCGTGCAATACTCCGTTTTTGAGATCGAAGTCGATCCCGCTCAATGGACCTACCTCAAAGCCCGCCTTGAAAAAGAAATGGACCCCGACTGCGACAGTCTGCGCTACTACTACCTAGGTTCTAACTGGAAACGCCGAGTCGAGCATGTCGGCGCCAAACCCGCCGTCGACTTCCACGACACCATGATCCTGTAGCCCCTCTGCGAACCCCAAGCGACCTCGAAAAACCCGCGAGGTTCGCACGCCTCTTCATGCATTAATTTTCAAGCACTTACGCTCAGCGAAGCAAAAGTGGAAGGCGAGATGCGGCATCAAACGTCTCCGTTCGCACGGAATAACGTTTTTTCTATTGTTTATCATAGTGTTATGATAATGCGGTCGCGCCCTTTACGGGCGTGTGGATTGAAACTACCGAGTCTTTGACCGCCGTCAAGGATATAGAGTGTCGCGCCCTTTACGGGCGTGTGGATTGAAACAAGTTGTAAGTAATGATGAGACATAACCATACGACGTCGCGCCCTTTACGGGCGTGTGGATTGAAACCAGAAAAAGC
>CAKZUS010000276.1 GCA_937921805.1 uncultured Granulosicoccaceae bacterium | reverse complement strand
CGGCGACTTCGGAGCGATAGAAAGCGCTCTCAAAGTTGGCCTGAGTATGCGCGCACCCTAAGAAATGCTGCCCTGGGCCGACCTCAGTCAGCGCTTCCATCGCCAAGCCGTTGTCGCTCATATCCACGCCCTTGCCCAGCACTGCCAGCATGCCGGCCTGGTCGGCATCCATGATGAACTTCTCGTAGCCCATAGCCAGCCCGCCCTCCAGCCAACCCGCCGTGTGCAGCATAAAGTTCACGCCCGCCAACATGGCTGTTTGGAGCGTATTGGCCGATTCATAGCCCGCTTGGGCATCGGGGATTTTTGAGGCATTCAGTCCGCCTCCCGAGCGAAAGGGCACACCGAGACGACGTGCCAGCGCCGCTGCCGCATACAAGACCAACGACGGCTCTGGGCCACCGAAAGTCGGTGCGCCAGACTGCATCGACACCGCGCTCGAAAAAGTCCCAAAAACCACAGGCGCACCGCGCCGCACGAGCTGACAAAAAGCCATCCCTGCAAGCGCTTCGGCCAGAATCTGCGTCACGGTGCCGCCGACTGTCACTGGAGACATGGCCCCAGCGAGAATAAACGGCGACACCACACAGGCTTGATTGTTGGCGGCGTAGATCTTCGCCGCCCCCAACATGGTGTCGTCAAACGTCATCGGAGAGTTGGCATTGATCAAGTTGATCAGTACCGTTTTCTCGACGCCATGCTCATCATAAAAATCGTCGCCGAACAAGATTTTGCTCATATCGACCGAATCTTGCGCCCGCTCTGGCGCGGTCACCGACCCCATAAAAGGCTTGTCGCTCAAACGCATATGCGCATACAGCATGTCTAGATGGCGCTTGTTGACCGGCAGATCTACCGGCTCGCAGACCGTCCCACCCGAGTGGTGAAGGTGGGGCGACATATACGCCAGTTTCACAAAGTTGCGAAAGTCTTCGATATTGGCGTAGCGTCGCCCTTCGTCGAGATTGCGGATAAACGGCGGCCCATAAGCGGGCACCAATACCGTGGCATTCCCACCAATTTGGACACTGCGCTCGCTGTTGCGGGCGTGCTGAGTAAACACCTTGGGAGCGCTCTGAAGCAGCTCTCGGCACAGCCCCCGAGGGAAGCGCACCCTCTCGCCCTGAACGTCGGCCCCCGCATCACGCCACATTTGCAACGCTTCGGGGTCGTCACGAAACTCGATCCCGATCTCTTCCAATACCGTATCGGCGTTGTGCTCAATCTGGGCCAAGCTCTGTTCGCTCAGCAGCTCGTAGGGAGGGATTTTTCGATCAATATAGGGTTGATAAGGGACAGCAGTTCGGTTCCCCGCCCTGCTCCCTGCACGCCCACCTGTGCGACGACGGCGGCCTTTAGTCGCTTCAGTCATGCCTATTCCTACGCTTGAATGTCAGTGCAGCAAGTATGCGCACTGTGGCAAATCTTGGCGTATCGCGTGCGACTTTGGGCTAGCCATACGCGTCGTGTTCAGACCATTGCCGGCTTTATACGCCGTCAAAAAAATCCACCATACCCGTCGCCAAATTGTATTCGGCCCCCACCACACGCAGTTGCTGCTCTGCAATGAGGCGCTCGAGAATCGGCGAGCCATTGCGCAAATGGTCAGCAGAGTGGCGAATATTGGCGCGCACGGCATGGTGCAGCCGTTGCTCAGTCGTCAGCGCATTACCCTGCTCAACAAAGCCCTGCACACTGGGACGAATGCGCTCGACAATGGCTCTCAAATTCGGATTAGGCACTTCACCTGCTTTTTGGTCCAAAGAAGCGAGCGTGGCAGCCACGGCGCCGCAACCGCTGTGGCCCAAGACGACGACGAGGCGCGTCCCAAATTGCTCGGCCGCAAACTCGACACTGCCCACCTGAGACGGGGCAACAATATTTCCCGCCACGCGAATGACAAACAGTTCGCCCAGACCTTGGTCAAACACCAACTCGGCCGGGACACGCGAGTCTGAGCAGCCCAAAATAATGGCAGACGGGCGCTGTTCGGCAACAAGCTCGCTGCGATCTTGGGCCCGCTGTACCAATGACATCTCACCCGCGACAAAGCGCTGATTGCCTTCACGTAGGCGCTGTAGTGCTTGCTCTGCGATCATCACTATTTTCCTCCTCGCATGATAGAACCCAATAAGCCCCGTAATATCTGTTTACCAATAGAGCGCCCGACCGAGCTGGCCAGAGAGCGCGCCAGAGACTTCACTATTGCCTCACCCATGCCCTGCCGGCGGCTCGCACGTTTTTCTTCACGCGCTTGTAGCTCGGCTTGTTTGGCTGCTTCGGCTTCGGTCGCCATATGCTGCGCCCGCACGAGGAGGCGCTCGTGGGCCGACTCCCGATCTAGGGTCTCATCATAGCGATTGCCATGCGGGCTGCGACGCATCAGATCACTACGCGTTGCTGGGTCAATCGGCCCAATGCGGCTGCGCGGTGGCGCCATAAAGGTACGTTCGGTGACGCTGGGTATGCCGTCGTCTTCGAGTACGCTCACTAGGGCCTCGCCCACCCCGAGCTGCGTGATAGCCTCTTCGGTCTTAAAGCGAGGGTTAGCGCGCATGGTCTGCGCACAAGCACGCACGGCCTTTTGATCTTTGGGCGTAAAGGCCCGCAGTGCGTGCTGCACGCGGTTGCCCAGTTGGCCTAATACGGCTTCGGGCAAATCCAGCGGGTTCTGCGTAATAAAGTATACCCCCACGCCTTTGGAGCGAATCAGTCGCACCACGGTCTCGACTTTCTCTATCAGGGCTTTGGGGGCATCGCTAAAAAGCAAATGCGCTTCATCAAAGAAAAACACCAGTTTGGGCCGCTCGGCGTCGCCGACTTCGGGCAGCTCTTCAAACAGCTCCGAGAGCAGCCACAGCAAAAACGTGGCATACAAACGCGGCGCGCGCATCAGCTTGTCGGCCGCCAGCACGTTAACATAGCCGCGCCCGTCGGGGGCGACGCGGATCAAGTCTGACAAGGCCAAGCCTGGCTCACCAAAGAACTGCTCCGCGCCGTCTTGTTTTAGACCCAGCAAGCGTCGCTGGATCGCTCCCACCGAGGCCGCACTGATGTTGCCGTATTGCGAGCGCAAGGATTTGGCGTTATCGGCCACAAAGCGCAGCGTCGTCTCTAGGTCATCGAGATTGAGCAGCAACAAGCCCTCGTCGTCAGCGTACTCAAAGACGATGCTCAGGATGCCTTCTTGGGTATCATTGAGCTGAAGCAGCCGTGATAACAAAGCTGGCCCCATCTCCGAAATCGTCGCGCGCACCGAGTGCCCCTGCTCGCCGTATAGATCCCAAAACACCACCGGGTTGGCTGAGAAGGCAAAATCATCAATCGCCATGGCATCGACGCGCTCGCTGACTTTGGGGTGCTCGGAACCCGCCACAGCAATGCCCGACAAATCGCCTTTCACGTCGGCCATAAACACCGGCACTCCGATGCGCGAGAAGCCCTCGGCCAGGACTTGCAGCGTCACGGTCTTGCCCGTACCGGTCGCGCCAGCGATCAGGCCATGGCGATTAGCAAACTCAGGATTCAGGGCAATTTGCGGTAGAGGCGTCTGGTCAGTGCCCAAGGCACCCCCCAGCAAAAGCGGATCGACGGTCATGGCGTTGTTCTCACTACACGTTGCACGTTGTAAGCACTATGGTAACGAAGACTCAGGTCTCGGGGCAATGACAGCAAGGGATTTGGGCTACGGATTCGGACCAGGAGTCAGAGCCGCACGCCCAGTACCTCGCGGACCACCGGCGCCAAAGCCTGCCCGAACTGCCGCGTGGCGTCGGCCTCAAGGTGGATTCCATCTTGTTTGCAGCTTTGCACAATCGATCCAGCATCGAAAAAGCCACAGCCCACATCCGCCGCCAGCTCTCGATAGAGGGTGGCAAAGCGCGCAGATTGGGTGATGCGATGGGCGTGCCCCGCTCGCGGCTGCAGGCACTCAATACTTGGCGGTGGCGCAATAATCACCACTTTCGGCACAGGACAGCCTAGCGCATAATCAAAGCGCACAATACTCTGCACCAAGCGCTGCATGCCGCGCACGGCAACCTCTGCGTATCCGCCAAACTGTGGCTTAAGATCATTGGTCCCGAGCATCAGCAGCACCAGATCGAGCGGCATCTGCGCAGCCAAAGCGATGCCCAGCGTCTTCGCGGCGTTGCGACAGTAGTCAACAGAGTGATCATCGAGGCAAGTCGTGCGACCGTTCACGCCATCGGCCAGCACCACATAGTCCGGCCCCAGTGTGCTTTGCAGCGCGACCGGCCATTGGTAGGTACTGGGATAGCGGCCGCCGCCTTGGGGATCATAGCCCCAAGTCAGGCTATCGCCGTAGGCAAGAATACGAGTCATCGACCATCACTCCCAGAATGCTGCTATGGCTGCCATGTTACAGCGCAACACTTTAAACGGGTGCCCTGTGGAAGGGCGCCAGGGAAAAGCCCGAGCATCAAGGGGGAAATCTGGGAGTTGAGGTCTGGCTTCTAAGCAGTGCTTTGCCCCTCATGGGGCAGCATCAGCGCTAAAAAATCGCGGAGAGTGAGGGATTCGAACCCCCGGAC
>CAKZUS010000275.1 GCA_937921805.1 uncultured Granulosicoccaceae bacterium | reverse complement strand
CCCGCCAATATCGAAGAATCAGACAGCGAAACCCCGTGGCTGACTGACCGCGCCTTGGAGTTTATGCAGCAAGCCTCGGGACCGTGGTGCGCGCATCTGAGCTATATCAAGCCGCATTGGCCCTACATTGTGCCTGCGCCTTATCATGATCAATATGGTCCGATGCAAGTCATTGATGCCGTGCGCCATAGCGCTGAGCGGGAGCAGCCTCATCCGCTCTATGGCGCGTATATGGACAACAAAATAGCGGCAGCCTTCCAGCAAGATGCCGTGCGCAAGAAAGTCATTCCGGCTTATATGGGGCTCATCAAGCAGTGCGATGACCAGCTAGGTCGCGTGTTGGACCACTTGGAAGCGAGCGGCGCGCTCGACACGACCATGATTGTCCTGACATCGGATCATGGGGATTATCTCGGGGATCATTGGTTGGGCGAAAAAGACCTCTTTCATGAACCCTCCGTCAAAGTGCCCCTGATTATCTATGATCCCCGCGCCACCACCACGCGCGGCAGCACATGCGACGCACTCGTAGAGGCTATCGATGTCACAGCAACCTTGGTGGAGGCCGCAGGAGGCGAGGTGCCAGATCACATCATCGAAGGCCGCTCTTTGATGCCGTGGCTGCGTGGCGAGGTGCCGGATTGGCGCACCTATACCATCAGCGAATATGATTACTCTGGCACGCCGCAATGCGCCAAGCTCGGCTTACGCCCGCGCGATGCGCGGATGTTTATGGTGTATGACGGGCGCTTTAAGTTGACTCATTTTGAAGGCGGTTTACGCCCGATGCTGTTTGATCTCGTTACCGATCCTGATGAATTTATCGATCTGGCAAAGAACGCACTCTGCCCTGAGCACGCCCAAGCTCAAGCGCGGCTGTATGAGTATCTGGCGCAGTGGGGGCGCCGGCTCTCGCAGCGCGTCACCCGCTCCGAAGCACAGATCGAAAACGCGCGCGGTGGCTCCCTGAGAAAAGGCATTTTGCCGTATTTAGTGGACGGCTCCGAAGTCGATCCTGAATTATTATCGGCCTATACAGGCCCCGTTCCGGAGTAAAAAAGATGTTGAGGTGGGGCATTCTCTCTAGCGCCAAGATTGCGCGTGAACAAATCATTCCAGCGCACCAGATGGCAACGAATGGCGTCGTGCAGGCGATCGCCAGTCGAGAGCGTCATCGTGCAGAGCAACTCGCGCGTGTTTTTGGTATTCCTGACGTGTTTGACAGCTACGATGCCCTGCTCGCGTCCGATAGCGTCGATGCCGTGTACATTCCCTTGCCCACTTCGCAGCACATCGACTGGACGCTACGCGCGATCGCTGCTGGCAAGCACGTATTGTGCGAAAAACCGATTGCGCTGCAAGCCGCTGATATTCATGCGGTGACGCAGGCCGCTGCCAAAGCTGGTGTGCTCGTCGCAGAGGCGTTTATGGTGCACTACCACCCGCAGTGGCACTGGGTGCGGAATATGCTGCCGCGCATCGGGACGCTGCGCCATGTGCAGGGGGTGTTTTGCTATGCCAACTATGACGCCAGCAATATGCGCAACCAGCCCGAGCTAGGGGGCGGAGGACTGCCCGATATTGGCGTGTATCCCTTGGTCACGACGCGTATGAGCACCGGCAAAGAGCCACAGCGCATCAGTGCGCAGATCGACTATGACCCGCAATTTGGCACAGATCGCTACGCCAACGTTCTGGCGCAGTTCGAGGGGTTTGACCTGAGTTTCTACGTCTCAACCCAGCTTGCGTTGCGCCAAAGCATGAGTTTTCACGGTGATTTGGGGCATATTACTCTCCAGGCGCCGTTTAACCCTCTGCTCTATGATGCGGCCAAAGTCACGCTGAACATCGATGGCGAGGCCCTCACCCGGCATTTTCCTGCCAATCAGTACCAGCTCCAAGCTGAAGCGTTTGCGCATGCTGTGCACAGCGGCGACTTCTCAGCGATGTTTAGCCTTGCCCATTCCTACGCGAATCAGCGCGCCATTGATGCTATCTATCGTGCGGATACCGCGGGGACTTGGGTGGAGTTGTAGAGCTCACCAGTGCCCGCTCGCCATACTTAACACTCACTCACTCACTCTCGCTCAATAGCGATAGCTAGGCCTTCGCCGCCGCCAATGCAGATGGCGGCAACGCCGCGTTGCAGGCCGCGCGCCTCTAAGGCATGCAGTAAGGTCACGACAATTCTTGCGCCAGAGGCCCCAATCGGGTGGCCTAGGGCGCAGGCACCGCCATTCACGTTCAGTTTGTCGTGAGACACCCCGAGCGTGTGCATAAAGACCATCGGCACGACGGCAAAGGCTTCATTGACCTCCCATAGGTCAACGTCTTGCACGCTCCATCCAAGGCCGTCTAGGAGCTTTTGTGTGGCGGGAATAGGGGCGGTAGTGAAGCCGTCAGGATGATGAGCGTGTCCGGCCCAGCCAGCGACCCTTGCACGAACAGTCATGTTGTAGAGATGGGCTGATGCGCGCGAAGAGAGCGCGATGGCCGCCGCGCCATCGGAGATGGACGACGCATTGGCTGCGGTGACAGTGCCGTCTTGGGCAAAAGCGGGCCGCAATAGCGGGATCTTGTCGGGACGGGCGTGTTGCGGTGGCTCGTCGTGTGCGCGCAAGTGATCTTGTCCCTTAATACTCACGCTAACGGCAGTAATCTCCGCAGCAAAAGCCTGGGCCTGTTGCGCCTGTTGTGTACGAAAGAGCGACGTTAGGGCAAAAGCATCTTGTTGCTCGCGACTAAAGCGATATTCTTTCGCGCAGCGCTCGGCAAAAACCCCCATTAATGTTGCTTTTTCATAGGCGTCTTCCAGGCCATCTAAGAACATATGATCCACTAACTGCCGATGTCCTAAGCGCGCGCCGCTGCGACTATCTAACGACAAATAAGGGCTGCGCGTCATGTTCTCCATACCCCCGGCAATGACAGTGTGAGCAGACTCTGAGCGGATGGCATCAACGCCCTGGCATATCGCCTTCATACCTGATCCGCAGACTTTGCTGACGGTGGTCGCAGGGGTGCTGGAGGGGAGCCCTGCGCCCAGCGCTGCTTGGCGGGCCGGGGCTTGACCGACTCCCGCAGGGAGCACCAGCCCCATCAATACCTCGTCAACAACGATTCCGCTCCCATCAGAGTCGCCGCGGGGCTGGGTATCTTCCAGTGCGGCCTTGATAGCACTCCCACCGAGCTGAGGCGCAGAGAGCGTCGACAGGCCGCCCTGGAAGCTCCCCATTGGCGTACGCTGTGCGCCAGTGATCAAAACATCTCGCATCAGTATTGTCCTTTAGGTTCTGTCTTGTGCCTCGCTAGAGTCTACGAGAATAGAGCGAATTGGGTCTCTACCGGAAATCAGCGCATGTTTAACTTGACGTGTTCGAAGTGAGGGAGTAGTATTTCCTGCTTCGGGGCATGGCGCAGTCTGGTAGCGCATCTG
>CAKZUS010000274.1 GCA_937921805.1 uncultured Granulosicoccaceae bacterium | reverse complement strand
CAGCCCCGTGCCCAGGAAAAGATCGGTGATATCGCGGCGGCGGCATCGCGTGCCATTGAGCGAATACTGAGACTGTCCGTCGCGGGTGACCTGTCGACGCACGCTGAGCTGGGCATAGGCGGCGTATTGCCCGCCGAGCTTGCCCTCGCTGTTGTCAAATACCAGCTCGACAGAGGCTTGCCCCAGCGGCTTGCGGGCGCTAGAGCCGCTGAAGATCACATCGTCCATGCTCCCGCCGCGCAGCTGCTTGGCCGAGCTTTCGCCCAGCACCCAGCGCACCGCATCGATGGTATTGGACTTGCCACAGCCGTTGGGGCCAACAATACCCACGAGGGCACTGGGGAACTCCATCTGTGTGGGGTCAACAAAAGACTTAAATCCCGCGACCCGGATGCGCGATAACCGCAATCGCTCGGCCTCTTTCTGTGTACGACGCTGCGGTGCATCATACTATTATTTGGAATTATTGGAGTCCTGCCTCATGCCTTGGATCGCTCGTGCTGTTGCCCTCATCGTTGCTCTGCTGCCTGTGGTTTTGTCGGCCGCCTTGCCACAACACCGCGCCACGCCCGGCGGCATTGCCGTCATCAAGCTTGAGGCGCGCCCAGGACTACGCCCCGAGGGACGTTACCAGGGCAGAGACGTACTGATTGTCGAGCACGAGCAGCGCTGGCATGCTCTCATTGGTATCGGCATCAAGGCCAAGCTCGGCACGCATCAGCTCGATGTGGCTTGGAGCGACGGGGGCAATAGCCGACACCGTTTTACTGTCGAGGGCTACGCCTACCCTGAGCAGCGCCTGACGATTGAGAACAAGCGCAAGGTCAACCCCTACCAAAACGACATGGACCGTATCAGCGCAGAGCGAGACCTCATCACCCAAACGCGGCGCCTCTATAGCGCAGGCCCTGTGCCGACACTGCCTTTGCAGCGCCCTGTTGCGGGCCGAGAATCCAGCCAATTTGGCCTCAAGCGCTTTCTTAACAATCAAGCGCGCAGCCCGCATAGCGGCCTCGACATCGCCGCACCAACGGGCACGCCTATACTCGTACCAACGGCGGGGAAAGTCGTCGCGGCGGGGGATTATTTCTTTACGGGGAATACGGTCATGCTGGATCACGGTCACGGGCTGGTATCGCTCTACGCCCATCTCTCGCGCATCGATGTTGCCGTCGGTCAGTCACTGCGTACAGGGCAAACGCTTGGCGCTGTGGGCGCCACCGGACGCGTGACAGGCGCGCATTTGCATTGGTCTGTGGCGCTCAATGGGTACTGGATTGACCCCAAGCTCCTGCTTCAGCGATAGGCCATGCGGCTGAGCGCACTGTTGGTGCTATTGGCCTCAAAAATCGCCTCTGGTGTCTTGCGCGACCAAGCATAAGTACGCCGCAGCGACACCGTGCAGATATTGCGATGGAGTTTGGGGGGGCGCATCAGGCGTAAGCCGCTGCGCTTGCCCGCATGCTTGGTCGGCTTGGGTATTCGGTTCGTCGACTCATCCGCAAAGAGCACTACGTTGCCATGCTCGTCGCGAATGAGACCTTCGTGCAGCTCGCTGATGTAGTCGCCAGAGAAGGTATAGAGGGTGCCATTGTAGATATACGCTACGGGCACTCCAGAGAAGGTGTAGATATGTACGCCATCCTCGGTATAAGCGTATGCACGTCCGTGTGCATCATAAAAGCTCGTTTGCATTAATCAATTCCTCCTTGCGCAAATAAATGTCAAGCTTCTGCGTCGCTGTCTTCTTTGAGCGGCGGATATCCCTTCGGCTTTAGAACTAGTTTTTCCCTTTCTTCACAAACTTCACCAAACGTCTACGCTTGGCCACCTGCCTAGGAGTGAGCGTATTGCGACGCCCCTCATAGGGGTTATCGCCCGTGCGGAACTCAACCACTAAGGGCGTATGGCGCAACTTGAGTGCGTCAATAAACGTGTTCGATAGGTAGCGGCGATAACTCTCCGGCACGGCGTCTGTTTGGGTACCGTGAATCACCACACGCGGCGGGTTTTTGCCGCCCTGGTGCGCATAGCGCAACTTGGGCCGACGCCCGCGCGACAGAGGCGGCGCGTGTTGACGCACCGCGTCTTCGAGAATGCGCGTGAGCTGGGGGGTGGAGAGCTTGACCAAGGCCGATGCCTGGGCGGCGCGCAATTGTCCAAACAATTCGCCCACACCGCTGCCGTATAGGGCCGAAATAAACCGCACTTTGGTAAAGCGCAAAAAAGACAGCTTGCGATCAAGGTCGGACTTGACCTTATCGCGCTGCTCAGAAGACAGATGATCCCATTTGTTCGCCAGTAAGATTAGCGCCCGCCCTTGGTCCAACACAAAACCAATAAGGTGCATGTCTTGCTCGGTCAGCGACTCTTGGGCATCGAACAACAGCATCACAACCTGCGCATCAGCCACAGCTTGCAGCGTCTTGACGACACTGAACTTCTCGACCATGCCTTCTATTTTTCCACGGCGACGCAAACCCGCCGTGTCAATCAAAAGGTAGTTGGCCTCGTCGCGCTGCAGGTGCACGTCGATGCGATCTCGCGTGGTGCCAGGAATGTCCGAGGCCAGTACGCGCGGCTCGCCACAGAGGCGGTTAATCAGTGTGCTCTTGCCCACGTTGGGCCGCCCGACCACCGCGACACGAATCTCTTCTTCGTCGATGTCTTCTTCGGGGCCTGGCTCTGGTGCGCCCAAGGCCTGATGGCAGGCCTTTCCATCTGA
>CAKZUS010000273.1 GCA_937921805.1 uncultured Granulosicoccaceae bacterium | reverse complement strand
TGTCACAGGGGTGGGGGGCTAGATGAGCGACAAGAAATGGTATGTCGTCCAAGCATTTTCGGGCTACGAATCCAGCGTAAAACGTTCGCTTGAAGAGCGCATCGAGCGCTTTGCAATGCAGGACTTGTTTGGTGAAATACTGGTTCCCACCGAAGAGGTGGTCGAGATCCGTGGTGGCCAAAAGCGTCGCTCGGAGCGTAAGTTTTTCCCCGGTTATGTGTTGGTCGAGCTTGAGCTGACGGACGATAGCTGGCACCTGATTCGCGACGTTCCGCGTGTCCTGGGATTCGTTGGAGGGTCTGCCAAAGACCGCCCGCGTCCTATCGCGCAACATGAAGTCGACGCCATTCTCCAGCGAGTGGAAGATGGAGTGGATCAGCCGCGGCCTAAGGTGCTGTTCGATGTGGGCGAAGTGGTTCGCGTCACAGAAGGACCGTTTAAAGACTTTAGCGCAGTGGTGGAAGAGGTGAGCTTCGAGAAAGCTCGCTTGGCTGTCGCAGTCCAAATTTTTGGCCGCTCTACTCCTGTGGAGTTGGAGTTCGGTCAAGTCGAAAAGGTCTAGTACCTCTTAACTTGTTATCCCCGGGGAGCCTCACGGCGCTTGTACCCGAAAGGAGTTCAGTATGGCGAAGAAAATCACGGCTTACATTAAGCTGCAAGTTGCAGCGGGTAAGGCGAACCCCTCCCCACCTGTCGGACCCGCATTGGGCCAACACGGTGTAAATATCATGGAGTTTTGTAAGGCGTTTAACGCGAAGACCCAAGAGCTAGAGCCAGGCATGCCGGTTCCAGTAATTATTTCAGTCTTCAGTGATCGCAGCTTTACTTTCATCACTAAAACACCGCCCGCGTCGTTTTTGTTGAAAAAAGCGGCTGGTGTGGGCAAAGGTTCCGGACGTCCCAATACTGAGAAAGTCGGTACGGTGACACGGGAGCAGCTCGAAGAGATTGCTAAAACCAAAGAACCAGACCTAACTGCAGCCAGTATGGATGCAGCCGTTCGCACCATTGCTGGCAGCGCGCGCGCTATGGGCCTCAATGTGGAGGGCATGTAATGGCTAAGTTGAGCAAACGCCAAAAAGCGATTAAGAGCAAAATCGACCAGTCGCGCGCTTATAGCGTCGCTGACGCAGTCGAGCTGCTCAAATCAATCTCGACAGTCAAATTCGAAGAGACTTTCGATGTGTCAGTAAACTTGGGCGTTGACCCACGTCGCTCTGACCAAGTTGTGCGTGGATCCACGGTGTTGCCAAATGGCACAGGGCGCACGGTACGTGTAGCAGTATTTGCCCAAGGCGAGCAGGCAGAGAAAGCCCGCGAAGCCGGTGCTGACATCGTTGGCTTTGATGACTTGGCGGCAGAGATCAAAGGCGGACGTCTTGACTTTGATGTGGTAATCGCGACACCAGACGCTATGCGCGTTGTGGGTCCACTTGGCCAGATTCTCGGCCCCCGTCAGCTCATGCCTAACCCCAAGGTCGGCACAGTCACTCCCGATGCAGCAACAGCTGTGACCAATGCCAAAGCGGGTCAAGTGCGCTACCGCACAGACAAAGCAGGCATTATTCACGCGCCGCTTGGAAAGCTGGGATTTGATGCCGCATCTATTGAACAAAACCTTACCGCGCTGCTCTCTGACTTGGTCAAAGCCAAGCCGACTGCAGCCAAAGGGGTTTACATGCGCAAGGTGACGATCTCGACCACCATGGGTCCAGGTTTAACTATCGAACATGGCGCTCTGATCTAGAGACGCCACAACGCTTTGAGTGATTCGGCCTCGGCTGAGATCACGTCAAAGATCGCAGGTGTGCCCTCGGGTGCTTAATTTCCTGCGTAGACGGGTCTGAAAATTTCAGCCCACTCTCGACCCGAAAGGGTCATCGTGTCTCTCGAAAGGGAGACTTAGCTAGTAGAGGTGCTCTTATGGCATTGACGCGACAGCAAAAAGAAGCAGTAGTAGCAGAGGTTGCCGAAGCAGCATCTGGTGCGTTTTCTGCGGTTGCTGCAGAGTTTCGCGGTCTGAGCGTTTCGCAATTAAACAGCCTGCGCGTGGAAGCACGTCAAAAAGGCGTTTACTTGCGAGTCGTAAAGAATACGTTGACTCGTAGAGCGTTAGCCGGTACCGATTTTGAGTGTCTATCGGAAGCACTTAGCGGGCCTATGATCATTGGGATTTCCCAAGAAGATCCGGGCTCTGCTGCGCGCTTGTTCCGTGATTTTGCCAAGTCGAATGATGCGCTGGTTCCACAAGCTGCTGCCGTAGGCGGACAGCTGTATGGACCGAGTGAATTGGACAAGGTGGCCAGCTTGCCGACGCGCGATGAAGCGCTGGCGATGTTGATGTCTGTGATGCAGGCGCCGACAGCTAAGCTGGTTCGCACTCTTAATGAAGTGCCGGGTAAATTGGTACGGACCGTCGAAGCGGTTCGTCTGCAAAAGGAAGCAGCGTAATCCCTTACGCGCTTCGTACTGAATTGAATTTGGAGTGAAATAATGGCCGTTTCTAAAGACGATATCCTGGAAGCTATTTCCAACATGACTGTAATGGAGGTCGTTGAACTGATCTCTGCGATGGAAGAAAGATTTGGTGTAAGCGCAGCGGCTGCTGTCGCGGCTGCACCTGCTGCCGACGGCGCTGCTGCCGCGGTTGAAGAGCAAACCGAGTTTGACGTAATTTTGGCTGGCTTCGGCGACAACAAAGTCGGCGTCATCAAAGCGGTTCGCGCTGCAACCGGCTTGGGCTTGAAAGAAGCCAAAGAAATGGTAGAAAGTGCTCCTGCTACGCTCAAAGAAGCGATGAGCAAGGGCGAAGCGGAAGAATTAAAGAAAGCGCTGGAAGAAGCAGGCGCCAAGGTAGACTTGAAGTAGTAGCTGCTCAATTCGGAGAGTTTTTTCTGAATTATCAACTATTATTACTTCGCTAAAGTCGGCGGACCTTCTAGGTTCGTCGACTTTCTGTGCTTGTGCAGGCAACTTGTTGCCCGTGCCAACCGCTCAAATGTTCGATTGAGGTACCGATGGCCCACTCGTTTACGGAAAAGAAACGCATTCGCAAAGACTTCGGCAAGCGCCTGTCTATTCTCGAAGTTCCGTTTTTGCTCAAAACACAAATCGATTCTTTTCGCTCTTTCCTGCAGCGCGACAAAGACCCCGCACAACGCGACAACTTAGGCCTTCATGGGGCGCTGAGTTCGGTATTTCCGATCGTCAGCTACTCCGGCCATGTCGAACTGCAGTATGTAGAGTATCGGCTGGGAAAGCCAGTCTTTAATGAAACTGAGTGCCGTATTCGCGGGTTGACGTTTGCGTCACCTTTGCGGGTTTTAGTGCGCTTGGTCATTTATGACAAAACGGCCCCTGCAGACTCTCGAATTGTCAAAGACATCAAAGAGCAAGAAGTCTACATGGGCGAAATGCCCCTGATGACGGATACCGGTACCTTCATCATCAATGGCACCGAGCGTGTCATTGTGTCCCAATTACATCGCTCGCCCGGGGTGTTCTTCGATCACGATCGAGGCAAAACACACTCTTCGGGCAAGCTGCTGCACTCTGCGCGCATCATCCCCTATCGTGGCTCCTGGTTAGATTACGAGTTCGACGCCAAAGATAGTGTATTTGTGCGTATTGACCGGCGCCGGAAATTGCCAGTAACCGTGCTGCTACGAGCTTTGGGTTATGACACCCAAACGGTCATTGATGAGTTCTACGAAAAGAACGACGTGCGCATTGATGACGGCAAATTCTTGTGGTCGGTCGTGCCCGAGCGCCTGCGTGGTGAGATGGCGACATTTGACATCGTCATCGACGGCAAAACGCTGGTCGAAACAGGGCGCCGCATTACCGCACGTCATGTGCGGGAACTGCAAAAAATCGAGAACTTAGAAATTGAAGTGCCTCGCGATTATCTCGCGGGCAAAGTGATTGCCCACGACTTGATCAACCCCGAGACGGGCGAGATCATCGCAGAGGTGAACGCGGAGCTGACCGAGCCCATGCTCGAAGAAGCGGCAGACGCGTTCGTGGCGAAATTCAGCTTCTTGTGGGTGAACGATTACGACCGAGGTCCGTTCCTCTCCAATACCTTGCGCATTGACGCAACGCGTTCTGAGCAAGAAGCGCTGTATGAAATCTATCGGATGATGCGCCCCGGCGAGCCACCCAC
>CAKZUS010000272.1 GCA_937921805.1 uncultured Granulosicoccaceae bacterium | reverse complement strand
AATCAGTGCCGCAATCAAGGTTATTAACAGTTACCCTAAAAAGGTTTTGCACAAGAAGAGGCCGGTGGATATAATGGCACTCATTTGTGATGATCTCAGTGCTGATTTAAATAGTGTTGCACTTGCTAGTTGAACTTAGGTTGTCAAAAACGTGTGGAATTTATTCAGGATTACAGCCACGCAACGCAGTTGAAGCTTGTTCTCAGCTCTCAACATGCCAATGCTCACGGGTATTTCTCAATACCTCTTCTGTAGAGAAATTACGGTACTGCGCCTGTTAGCTGTCGGGCTCAACAACTCGCATCATAGTGAGAGATAAAGCGCAAAGCCACTCCGCTAGTGCTGCAACCTCAGTGTTGGAGATGCGCACACCGCATGCTTAACGCTACAACCTACAGCGCAGCGCAACAGCACCGGTTTTTGGCAACCTAACCCCCTTTGGCTGTGAACTCTTCAGCAGAGCCGCACCTTGGCGGTTCAGGAGTCGCTGCAGCATTCCGTTACTTCACTACATCGTGTGGTAATGGACTTGCCGTGACTAAATCGGCCTTCTACATAATATTAGCTCTAGCGCTTCAAGCCTGCGGCAGTGGCAGTGTCAGTGTCAGCAGTGGTGCATCGACGAATACGC
Source organism: uncultured Granulosicoccaceae bacterium (assembly GCA_937921805.1). GTDB lineage: Bacteria > Pseudomonadota > Gammaproteobacteria > JABXHR01 > JABXHR01 > CAKZUS01. The sequence goes on along the minus strand of CAKZUS010000272.1, from coordinate 5,674 downwards.
CGCAGCAAGATGGCGGCACGAATGGCGCCAGCGAGTCGAACGGGGAGACCGGGAATACTGGCAGCACAGAGGAGCCTAGTGGCGAATCGAGCACGGGTTCCACAGGCGGCTCAGCAGGCACCCCCATCAATACCCCTAATACGACTCCCGCGACCCCCGTCTCTGTGGGTTTGACCGAAGCACAGCGCTTTGCAGACCAGCTCACTTGGCCGGTGGCGTTGACGAAAATGGTGCGCCATAGCCTGCTCTTTGACGCCACTAATTTGCAAGGCCAGCACTCTCGTAGCTGCGATCAGGGCGAGTTGTTTGGCTACGATAGAGACCTTGGCGGTAAAGAATTACGCTTTCAGCAGTGCATTGAGGGGATAGTAAAAGCCGATGGGCTCATTACGATGGGCGCCTATGGCGAGTTGGGTACCCGTTTGGAGATGGACGAGTTTTTGTTGCACTGGGACAACCGAGAGATCACGCTCAGCGGCACACTCAATTTTCGTGTTAGCTCTGCGCTGGGCAGCGAGAGCAGTCGCCTCAGCGGCTTCGATTTGATTGCTTACCAGGGAGAGCAGCGCCTTTTCTACCACAGCATTGATGCCACGGTAGCCATCGAGCAAGGCGGCCGCACTTATCGCGTCAGCGGTGAGTTGGCGAGTCAAACAGGCGAGTTCAACGCCAGCACTCCGCTAGATATCCATTGGAACTCCAGCCAGCAGCCTTATAAAGGAACGGTGAAAATGCGCGATCCGAATGGCTTTGCCGGCGTGGCCTTCGATGCGGAGTCAGGATATGTGGGCCAGAGCGTGATGGTGCAACAATATAGTGACGGTGGTGCCGTGCTGGCCCAAGATTTTAGCTGGAAAGACGTCGCTCCACTGTTCGCGGACTTCTAGCCCCCCATTTTCGTTCGCTCTGCGGCCCGACTGTCGATACAATCGGTGCATGAACAACAACCCTGTACTGGCCCGCGTCTGGCGCGGCAATCTGGTCGAGTCTCAACACCGTGGCGCCGTCGCGGTCGTGCATGTCGATGGTCGACGTGCCTTTGAACTTGGCGATACGGCGCACTGCTATTACCCTCGCTCTTCGCTGAAATTTATTCAGGCACTGCCCCTGGTCGAGTCTGGCGCTGCTGATCACCTCAGCGACGCCCAGTTAGCGCTCAGTTGCGCCTCGCACAATGGCGAGCCGCTGCACTGCGACATGGTGCAGCAGTGGCTGAGCGAATTGTCACTCGACGAAAACGCGCTGGCTTGCGGTCCTTCGCTACCGCTGCACCTGCCCACACAGCACCAACACTTGCGCAATGGCGACGATGCGCAATGCCACGTGCACAACTGCTCCGGCAAGCACTGCGGCATGCTGACTTTGGCGCAGCATTGGGGCGTGTCCATCGAGGGCTACGGCGCTTATGAGCATCCGACTCAGGCTGCATGGCGGCAGCGTCTGGGTGAGCTAGCGCAACTCGACGCCGACGCGCTGCCCTGGCACTACGACGGCTGCACCCTGCCCGTCGTCGCGCTGCCGCTGTACAACATGGCGCTCGCTATGGCGCAGTTCTGCACCCCCACACCGGCAATGACTCGTATCCGCACTGCGCTCGCTGCCCACCCGCAGTGCCTAGCGGGAACGGGGCGTCTCTGCACAGATCTCATCCGCCACAGCGACGCACGCGTATTCTCGAAAGTCGGCGCTGAGGCCTATACTGCCGGATTTATCCCTGAGCTGGGGTTAGGGTTCGCCCTTAAGATTGACGATGGAAATTTCCGCGCCTGCGACGTGGCCGTAGCGGGTGTGCTGCGCGCACTGGGCCTGACGGAGCTATCCGAACACGAAGCACTACAGGCCTACTTCGCCCCCACTATCCGTGACTCGCGCGAGCGCGCCGTGGGGCATATCGACCTGGGCGAAATTTGGCCACCCGCTCCGGGTCGCGGCAGTAGATGAAGATGAACCGGTGGTATTGGCTCGTGCTGATGCTCACCATGGCGCTGTGCATGATCGCGCTGCCCCTGCTGCCCTCGCATGCCGCCTCGCTGGAAACGCAGCTCGCCACCGCGCTGGCGGTATTTGCCACTGCGCGCGCGCTCAATGGCGTGATCTCTGTAGCGCAGAGCACCGAGCTGGCGCTGCAGCCGGCCGGAGTCGGCGTTAGCGTTGAGATTGGTGAGCTGCTCGATCCGGTGAATGATCTGATCGAGCGTTTTTCCATGGTGATGCTTATCGCCAGCGGGGCGATTGGCGTGCAGCGCATTGCCCTAGAGCTGTCTGCGAGCTTGGTCGTCTCGCTGCTTAGCTTGGGCGTATTGCTGCTGTGGTGGCTGAGCGAACAGCTCGACTCCACTGAGTTTCGCCATATTATGCGCCGCTTGTTGGTGTTGGCCTTGCTGCTGCGCTTGGCGATTCCTGTCTCTATCTGGGTCGGTCAAGCGGTGGATACGCACCTGCTCGGCCCCCAGACTCAGACTACCGTCGCCGGATTGCAGCACGTGAGCGAGGCGCTACAAGACGTGCATCAAGAGGCCGCTCTTGCCCAAGAAACAGGGGACAGTTTTATCGACCGCGCCAGCGCGACGCTGCGCAATTTGGGGCAGCAATTTGACTGGGAACAGCGCATTCAGCGCTACCAAGATATCGCCGAAGAGGCCAGCCGCCATATCGTGTTCGCCGTGAGTTTGTTTTTGCTGCAAACGGTCTTGCTGCCGCTCTTTTGGGTGTGGTTGTTTGCGCGATTGGTGAGCGCTTTGCTGCGCTAGCGCCGTGATCCTGAGCGACTTTGAACGCGCCGTTCTCGCCGGTACCCTTGGCAACGCGGGCGAGCGCATGGCGATGGAGCTGGTCGTCGAGAGCGCCCGCCTCTTGGGCGCCCAGCGACTGGTCGAGATTCATTCCAGCCATATCGACGGCTGCCTCTATCACGGCGATTCTGGCACGCTGTACTGCGAGAAGCTCGCCAGTGAGGGCGCGCGAGTCAAAGTCCCCGCCACTACCAATGTCGGCGCGCTCAATCTGCTCAAGCCCCAGCAATGTCGCCTGTCGCCCGCACAGCGCAAAATGGCGTATCGCCTGATGGTCGCGCACGAGACCATGGGCTGTCTCCCCAGTTGGACCTGCGCGCCGTATCAGGCCGGCGCACGCCCCGCCTTGGGCCAACAAGTCGCCTGGGGGGAGTCTAACGCCGTCGCCTTTATCAACACCGTGCTGGGCGCGCGCAGCAATCGCTACGGCGATTTTCTCGACATCGCCTGTGCCATCTCCGCCAGAGCGCCTGACTACGGTCTGCACCGCCCCGAGTACCGCTACGCCACGCTACTGATCGACCTCTGTGGCCTTTCGGTTCGTCTGCGCCGCCAGAGTGCGTTTTATCCGGTACTGGGCGCCCTAATTGGCCGACTGGCGGGCGCGAGCATTGCCGCCGTCACCGGCATCCCCGCAGACGCAACAGAAGACCAACTCAAAGCCCTGTGCGCAGGCGCGGCCTCAACCGGCGCGCTGGCCCTGGTGCACCTCGTCGGCGTCACCCCCGAGGCCCCAGACCTGCCCACCGCCTTCGGCGGCAAGGCTCCCGAGAGCACAATCAAGATCACTCGCGACATGGTGATCCAAGCGCGCGATAGCCTCAGTCTCGCCACCTCTGGCCCTATTGACAGCGTAGCGATTGGCAGCCCGCACTGCAGCCGCGACGAATGCCGCGAGCTACTGCGCCTCGCCCAAGGCCGCGCTTTTTGCGTACCGGTCTATCTCTGCCTGGGTCGCCATACGCTGATGGCGCTACAGACCGACGCCACCGACCGCGCCCTGCTCGCCTTGGGCGTCGAGTTGGTGGTCGATACCTGCGTCGTCGTCACCCCTATTCTGCCCGCCACACCAGGGGTGATGATGACCAACTCCGCCAAATTTGCTCACTACGCCAGCGGCAATACCGGACACTTGCCCATATTCGGCAGCCTACCCGACTGCGTCGCCAGCGCACAGCAAGGCCGAGTGGTGTGGGATCAGGCCATCTGGTCATGACTCTTCACAGCGAGGTCTTACTCAGCGGCAGCGCGCAGGGCGAGGTACTGCGATTCGACGCGCCCATCAGCTTCTGGGGCGGTATTGACCCCACCAGCGCCCTCGTCACCCTCGCAGGGCATCCGCAACACGGCCAATGCATCACCAATACAATACTCGTCATCCCGCAGCTCATCGGCTCCAGCAGCTCCTCCGCCGTCATCCTGGAGCTGTTCTACACCCACAAGGCGCCTCGCGCGCTGCTGCTCGGTGCACGCGACGCGATACTGCCCATTGGCGCGATCACCGCCCGCCAGATGGGCTGGGCACACATCCCCGTACTCGTGCTGCCTGATCCGGATTTATGGAGCGGAGATTGGGTGTCGATTGACACAGATGGAATGATTACAAAGCACTAAAGCTCACCGTTTTGTCATCATCGCCGCGCTGTACTCATGCTAACGTGCCCTCATGAGCAAGGATGCTATCGACCACGACGCCCTATATCGGGCAATCTACGAAAACGCACTAACGGTGGTACACCTCCTGCGCGGCTTTATCCGCCACGCGTGGCTGCGCGATGCGGACTTCTCGACGCTGGAACAGGTCAAGGACACCCATATCAGCGATAGCCTCGACGCCAAGCGCCGCAACAACGACGTGATCTGGCGGCTACAGCTCCACGATGGCCGCTGGCTGTATGTGTACGTGATGCTGGAATTCCAAACCACCATCGACCGCACAATGCCGCTGCGCATGATGACGTATATGGGGCTGCTGTGGCAGCGGCTGGTGAAAAACAAAGAACTCGGCCCCGATCGCAAGCTACCGCCGATTTTGCCGATAGTGATCTACAACGGTGATTCCCAGTGGACCGCGCCTCTGGCCCTGTCGGACCTGCTACCCGAAATGCCGCCGGGCATGGAGAGCTTCGCCCCGCAGTGCCGGTATCTGCTGCTAGACGAGCAACACCTCGCCGACCCAGGCGATCCGGTGCGCAATATCGTAGCGAATATGTGTGCCCTGGAGTCGCTACCTAGCCCCGAGATGCTGGAAAATCTCTTGGGCCAGCTCGACGCCCTACTAGAGGGCGAAGAACACGATGCGCTGTGGCGCAATATCGACAATTGGCTATTGAAAAGCATCTTGCCCGATCAGCCAACAGGACATACGATAGAAGCCAGACGCAATGCGCGAGGAGAAGGCATGTTAGCGAATCGAGTGAAGAAATGGGGCTTGATAGAACAGGAAAAAGGCGAAGCGCGCGGGTTAGAAAAAGGCATGATAGCGGGCGCGGCTTCCGCCAAAGAACAAGCCCGCATCCAACAAGCCCAGCTTTGCATCCAAGTGCTAGAAAAACGCTTTGGTACTGTCGATCCTTTTAGCCGCCGCCGTATTGAACAAGCGAGCGAGCAAGAGCTGACGCAATGGTTTCTAGACCTCTACGACGCGCAATCCGTGCGCGCGCTAGTGGGCGAGGAATAGGCTGACTACTTTGTAATCAGCTCTGGACCGCACCCATGCTAACGTGCCTCCATGAGCAAGGATGCTATCGACCACGACGCCCTGTATCGGGCAATCTACGAAAACGCACTAACCGTAGTACACCTCCTGCGCGGCTTTATCCACCACGCGTGGCTGCGCGATGCGGACTTCTCGACGCTGGAACAGGTCAAGGACACCCATA
>CAKZUS010000271.1 GCA_937921805.1 uncultured Granulosicoccaceae bacterium | reverse complement strand
ATGACGCCCACCGCCCGTCTCGACGACGCCTGGGAAGCTTTGCACCGCAGTGCTGGCCTCGACTCGCCACAGGTGTGGCTATCGGGTTCTATCGCCGTATTGCTCTTTGCCTATGCGGTGCGCTTTAGTGCGGTGTCTTTGGGCGCCTTGGAAGCGGGGCTACAGACTATCCGCCCCAGTATGGACGACGCCGCGCGCAGCTTCGGGCTGGGGCTGTGGGCGCGCTTGCGGCGGGTGTATTGGCCGCTGCTGCGCCCCAGCATCATGACGGCCTTATTGCTGGTGTTTGTGGATGTACTCAAAGAGCTACCTGCGACGCTGGCACTGCGCCCTTTTGGCTTCAACACCCTCGCCATCGAGGCCTTTCAACTCGCCAGCGATGAGCGCCTTGCAGAGGCCGCTTGGCCGGCGCTGATAATTGTACTCGTCGGCCTGATACCCGTCATAATGCTCAGCTATGGCATCTCCCGTACTGACACTCCAGTCGCTGCACGTCGACCTTGACGCCCCGCAGCCCATTATTGATCAACTCGACCTCTCCCTCGTCGATGGTGAGATCGGCTGCCTGCTCGGTCCCTCTGGCTGTGGCAAAACCACGCTGTTACGCACAATCGCTGGGCTGTGCGACTTACAAGGCGGGCGCATTGAGGTCAACGGGCGCTGCGCTGCCAGTGCCGAGCGCTCACTGCCCCCCGAGCAGCGCGGCATTGGCATGGTGTTTCAAGACCTGGCCCTGTTTCCGCACCTAAATCTTGAAGACAACTTGTGCTTCGGCATCCAGCACTGGTCGCGCAAGCAGCGTCTAGCCCGCATGGCGCATCTGCTGGAGCTATGCGACCTCACCCCGCTCCAGGGGCGCTACCCGCATCAGCTCTCTGGCGGCCAGCAACAGCGCCTCGCTTTGGCGCGCGCCATGGCGCCCCAGCCCAAGTTGCTTCTGCTCGACGAGCCGTTTAGCAGCCAAGACGCCGGGCATCGCGAGCAGCTCGCCCGCTCAGTGCGCGCGATTTTGCACGAAGACGGCATGTCTGCCTTAATGGTCACCCATGATCAGCTCGAAGCCTTTGCTATGGCTGATCGCATTGGCGTTATGCGCGATGGGCAGTTACTGCAGTGGGGCAGCGCTTATGACGTGTATCACACCCCCAGCTCGCGCTTTGTCGCGGCCTTCGTCGGCGATGGGGTGTTGATCCCCGCTACCGTCGATGGGGGCTGCAGCGTACGCACCGACTTTGGCACTATCGTCGGCCAGCTCTCGCAAGACCTACCTCGCGATACCCCAGTTGAGCTGTTGCTCCGCCCCGATGATATCCAACACGACGACGACAGCCCCTACCTCGGGCAGGTTATTGGGCGCCATTTTCGCGGCTCTGAGCATATGTACCGCATCGAGTTGCCCTCGGGTACACAGGTACTGTGCGCCGCTCCGAGTCATCACAACCACCCAGTTGGCGAACCCATCGGGCTTCGCTTAGACTTGGCTCATTTGGTGATCTTCTCGCATGTACCAAGCACCTCCGCTAGCGGGCGGCCACTTTCAGCGGCATCCCCCCCCCGCCACGCCCCCCACTGACGCGCTCGCCCTACAACTCTCTAGCGATGGGCGTGTGCAGTGCAGCCCTGACGGCGCGATCGCTTGGCATGCGCCGGATCAGGCCACGCTCGCACTGGGCGTATGGCAGGGCCGCTGGCGCTACGCTAGCGTCGTTAGCGATGTCCCCGACCAGCCCGATTGGCGCTCGGTACGGCGCTGCGCCACGCAGTGGTCTCCGGCTGAGGCCGACCTGGCAGGCATGGCGATGGCTTTGGCGCATTTTGCGCATTCCCATCGGTTTTGCCCGCGCTGCGGCAGTGCGCTACAGGCTCTGCCCGGCGGGCGTCAGCGCAACTGTCCCGAGGGGCATCAGTTTTTCCCCCGCCTCGACCCCGCCGTGATCATGGCGGTCTATGATGACCACGGGCGCCTCTTACTGGGCCGCCAAAGCACTTGGCCCGAGGGCATGATGTCGGTGCTAGCGGGGTTTGTGGACGCCGGAGAGACCCCGGAAGACGCCGTACGACGCGAGGTAATGGAAGAGGTTGGGATCGACGTGGACACCCCGCATTATATCGGCGCGCAGCCCTGGCCCTTTCCGCAGTCACTGATGCTGGGCTATGCCGTGCGGGCGCGCAATACAGTATTGACCATCGATCACGCCGAGATAGAGCACGCCGATTGGTTTGATCGCGAAACGCTCCAGCGCGCCGCCAGCGCCCAAGACTGCGCCCTGCATTTATCTAACCCCGCCTCGATATCACGCCGCTTGATCGACTATTGGCGGTATCATCCTGAGGCATTCCCCTGCCCATCTGCCTAGGCCGCTAGGCAGGTTCTTCACACGTTAGCGAGAATAAGTATGCGATTTTTGGTAGTAGGCGCCACCGGCGTTGCAGGCGGCGCCGGCATTGCGGCGATTCGAGAGCACTTCGGCGCTGCAGCCCACATTAGCGCCCTGTGGTATGGCCGCGAAGATGATGGTACCCAGGTCGATGGCGCCGATGTGACCTTATTTGGTGACATCACCGACCCAGCGCTGCACGAACGGCTCATCGCCCAAGCAGGCGACGAGTTCGACTGGTGCCTCTACGCCACCGCTTTAGGCGATGTGGGCTTTCCGGTGAATGAAGCCACCAGCGAGCAGGTCGCTGCCTCCAACCGCCTGTCGTTTGACCCGCTAGCGCTGTTAGAGTCGCGCTTTCGCATTGGCTGCTTGGTCGCTTACTCGACGTTTTATAACTTAGAGCACCAGCGCATCACTTACGGCGCAATGGGCCACTCCAAGGCCGCCATCGAACACTGGGCACTGAGCGATGGCGCAAGCCAGCATCGCTGCATCCGT
>CAKZUS010000270.1 GCA_937921805.1 uncultured Granulosicoccaceae bacterium | reverse complement strand
CCAGAAAATAGCTTTCCCCCGCCGCGATACTGCCGCCGCGTAGAATCCGTGAGTAGGTCGACGGGTCATTAATGCGCACTTCGGCCTGAATCTCGCTGGCAGGATCGCCAAACTCGATGCTTTCGTCACCTTCGAGTAAGACCAAATAACCCGCTTCGAGTCGCTGAAACATCGCCAAAACGAATGACCGGGATGCCGAGCGAAGCCGACTTTTTCTAAGAGTATGCATATTCGATGCTGGTTGCATTAAGAGGAGTTCCTTGAACGCGGGGAAGGGAAAAACGGGACGCCCTTGAGCCAGAGACGCAAAGCCTGCCAGTAGATGCCCGACAAGGCGCTGAGCGTCAGAAAGGGGGTACGGGCCAGCACGGCCATTATCTCGCGCCGACACCAGTGGCGACGGCGCAATACCAGCGTGGCGTCAAACACTTTGGCATCATCTTGGTGGTTCTCTAGGTGTAGGCATAAAGACCGACCCGGCGCGGGGACTCGCCAGCGATAGCGCATCGTCAGTGGCAAAAAAGGCGAGACGTGGAAGGCTTTGTCGTGCTCGTACTGGGACTGCGTGGCATCGACGAGGTAGTAATGCCGCTGGTTCCAGGGCGTGTTACTGACCTCGGCCAATACGTAGCGCAAATCCCCCTCGGGGGCGTAGCAGTAGTAGACATTGAGCGGGCTGAAATACAGCCCCAAGCAACGCGGTTGCCCTACAAAGACGACCTTGCCTTGCTCGCTCTCGTCCCTCAGCTCCCCCCCCAGCTCGCGCACGCGGCGCCATACCTCAGCGTGGCTCCACTGACCGCCCAGGTAATCGCGGGGATTAAAGCGCATCAAGGCCCAGCGCCGCGCCGACACCAGCGGCCAGGCCTCTAGACTATCGAGCTGTTGTAAGTCGACAGCAGGCAGGTATAGGCGATATCTAAAAGCATGGGTTTTGGGGGCGTAGCGCCGGTGCCGCACCCATCCGTCATAGAGTGCATGGTCATGGTCATGGTCATGGGCACTCACGCTAAAGCGCCTAGAGAGCGACACACATCTTGTGCGCTATGCAGCCCATCTTCGTGAAAGCCGCTATACCAATACGCACCGCAAAAATGCACCCGATCGGCACCAGAGATTTCTCCCCAACGCCGTTGCGCGGCGACCATCTCGCGACTAAACACCGGGTGCGCGTAGCGATAGCGGCCCAAAATCTTAGCAGGATCAATATCGTCAGAGCGATTAAGCGTGACGCAAAACTCTGGCGCCTGCGCGGGCAAACACTGCAGGATATTCATGCTGTAGGTCACCGACGCGGAATGTTGCTCGTCCGAGAGGTGATAGTTCCAGGCCGCCCACGCGCGGCGCTGCGGCGGCAACATCGTCGCGTCTGTGTGCAACACCACTTCGTTGTTGCGGTAGCCAATCGCAGAGAGCACCGCCTGCTCGGCAGCGCTGGGCTGCTCCAACATCGCCAGGGCTTGATCACTGTGACAGGCTAGCACCACCTGATCAAAACACTCGGGTTCTTGTCCTAGCGCATGCACCCACACGCCCTCTTGGCTGCGCACAATGCGCTGCACGCTGGCCTGAGTGCGCACGCGATCGGCATAGGGTGCGCTCAGCTTCGGGATATACGCACGCGAACCACCGACCACGCTATACCACTGCGGTCGATCGGCTACATTTAATAGGCCGTGATTATTGAAAAACTGTACAAAAAACGCGATCGGAAACTGGCGCACCTCGCCGATGGTCGCCGACCAAATCGCCGCTGCCATCGGCAAAATGTAGTGGCTAGCAAAGTAGTCACTAAACCGATGTTGCTGTAAAAATTGACCCAGTGTGTGGTTCTCGTCAATGCGCCCTTCGGCCAGTGCGCTTTTGCACAAGCGATTGAAGCGGACAATCTCCCCCAGCATTTTCAAAAAGCGCGGGTTGAATGCATTGCGCCGCTGTGCAAACAGCGAAGCAAAGTCATGCCCGTTGTATTGCAAGCCCGTCACAGGGTTGTGCACACTAAAGCTCATCTCTGTCGCCTGAATCGACACGCCTAGCTCTTCGAGCAGCGCCAGAAATCGCGGATACGTGCGGTCATTGCACACGATAAACCCGGTGTCGATCGCCCAGTCCTGCCCCGCAACGTGCACGTCCATCGTAGCCGTATGTCCCCCCAGACGATGCTCGCTCTCAAAGACATGCACCTCGTGCTTGGCGCTCAGGTAATACGCCGCGCTCAGTCCCGATATGCCAGAGCCGACCACCGCAATGCGACTCATAACGCCTCCGGCTTGTTGGCATTACTCGCATCACTGGCACGCGACAAGCGCCGCCCTATAAGCGCTTGAACCGAACGTGGCAACAGCCCCAGCAGCAGCAGCGTCGTCGTAAACCCCCAAGGGCTACGGATATGGCGTTTGCGCCGGGCAATGCCGCGACGAATCTCGCGACTCGATTGTTGCGCGTCGATGGCAAAAGGCATGGGGAAGTCATTTTTTGCAGTCAATGGTGTACGCACAAACCCTGGACTGACTACGCTAACATCAATAGCGTATGGCGCCAAATCGACCGCCAGCGAACGCCCGAGATAATCGGCAGCCGCTTTGCTCGCCCCGTAGGCTTCGCTTCGCGGCAAACCGATAAAGCTCGCGCTGGAACTAACAATCACGACATGCCCTCCCCGGCGCAGCCGAGGAAGAAAAGCATCGAGACAATACCCCAGACCCAATACATTGGTCTGGATTACGCGCGCAAACAGCTCCCCATCGAAGTGCTGTGCGTCGTCAATATACTCACAGGTCCCGGCATTGAGAATGAGCAGATCCAGATCCGTGCCCAATTCCGCGGTGAGCTGATCGCCCGCGCGGCGGCATTGTTCGAGATCGGCCACGTCAAAGCGCAGAGGCCGATAGGGCGCATCGGCCTGCTCGCCGCGCCCGCTGCCCCAGACCTGCCAGCCTTCTTGCACATAGTCTTGCGCCAGTTGCGCGCCAATACCAGAGCTCGCGCCGGTAATCATTACCGCGCTCATGCGACCGCCCTGCGTTTGACTAGACGAATCAGCGCCCCCACAACGGGAAGCTGCTCATAGAGCATTTGTCCCAGATCTAAGTAGTCTCGGTGCGCGTAGATCTGGTGCTCATCAAAGCGCAACTGGCTCAAGCCCTCGACCTGGACTTCGCGCCCGCCCCCAAGGCGCGGGTGCACAAAACGCATACGCCAGCTCACATGCCCGACCTGCGCGTCGCCATCGTGCGAGGCATAGGCATGGAGTTGTTCAAACCGGCAGTAGTCCAGATGGGTATAAAGCGACTCGAAATAGCGGCGCAGTGCCGGTAGTCCTTGTAGCTCGTGCATGGGATCGGCAAAGTGAATATCGTCGCGATACACCGTGTCGAGCTGGTCCAAGGTCTCTTTTTCGAGTGATGCATAGACATCACAAAAGCGCTGCAATGCAGCCGGCAGCGTGCCCTGCGGGTTGCCCTGCGGGTCGCCCGGGTTGGGGTTGCCCTGTGGGTTGGGCGCACACTGGGGCGCTTGCGGCGAAGGAGAGGAAGCAGTCATTGGTCTGTTACACACCCGGTAGTCTGAATGGCTAGTATCCTCCGAGGCACGTCAAGACAACGTGAACGATCATGCGCCGAGTCGGCATTCTCAATAAACTCATCCGCGTCTACTACTTGCAGATGTTTTTCATTAGCGTTGCGACGGTCGTGGGGGTTCTCACTGCGGCCTGGATTGTCGAGCGCGTGATGATCCGCGCCGCGCTCAAGGGCGAGGCACAGCATTTCTGGGCGCTCCACGACGCCAACACTGAGCAAGTGCCCCCCAATACGGACAACCTGCTGGGTTTTTTGCAGCACCACGGCCAAGCGGTCCCCAACGCTGCCCCGCCACCGCCTGCGCTACAGGCTGCACTCAACACTTTGCGCAGTAACTTCGAGCGGGTGCACTTCCAAGGCCGCGAGCCTATCGTCTACCGAGAACAGCGGGGCGCATATCGCCTCTATCTTTTGTTTGATGAGCAAAGCGTCGGGCGACTCTCTTTGTACTTTGGCGTTGCGCCCTTGAGCATCGCCCTATTGGTAATCTACCTCTCGGCCTGGGTCGCCTACCGCAGCTCGCACAAAAGCCTGTCGCCGCTGATCGCGCTGGCAGAGACCGTGGGGCAGTTCGACCCGCTACACGATGCGCTCGAAGATTTGCAGTTGCAGCGTTTTCACTCTCTTGATGTCGATACGGAGGTGCGGACTTTGGCCGAGGCCCTGGAGCGCTTCACGCAACGACTGCAGTGGCAACTGCAAAACGAACGGGCCTTTACCAGAGACGTGAGCCATGAGCTGCGCACCCCGCTGGCGGTGATTCAAGGCTCGCTAGATATACTCGAACGCCGCCCGCTTACAGACCCGATGCAGCAACGCAGCGTGCAGCGTATGCACACCACTGTGCGCGACATGCACTCCATCGTCGAGACACTGCTCCTGCTCGCGCGCCATGCGCACGACAGTGCTGGCTCCGAACCGGTGAGCGTCAATGACACCATTCGGCTACTGATCGCGCAGATCCAAGAGACGCACAATGCCGATCAGCACGTGAGTTTGCGCCTAGTCGAACACGCTCCCTTACAGGCGCGCGCCTCGCCACAGTTGCTGAGCATTGTTATCGGCAACCTGGTTCGCAATGCCTGCAATTACACCACCGAGGGCAGTGTGATCGTGCAGCTCAGCGCCGCCGGCGTCAGCGTGACCGACACCGGTCGCGGCATGTCCGCCGAGCAGATAGAAAGCGCCCAAAAGCCCTTTCATCGGCACAGTAATTTGGCGCCAGGAGAGGGGCTGGGGCTGGATATCGTACAGCGCCTATGCGAGCGCCAGAGCTGGCGTCTAGAGTGGAACAGCAGCGCTCAGGGTACGCGGGTGATGGTGGTGATGACAGCGTCTACACTGTAGGGGCGACAAAGCGAAACCCGGCCCCTTTTACTGTGCGAATCGCCGCCTGCTCATACGGGTGATCCAGGACTTTACGCAGGTTATACACATGGCTGCGCAGCACATCGCTATCGGGCACATCATCGCCCCATAGCTCTGACTCGATGCTGTCGCGCGCCACAATCGCGGGCGATTCGCGCATTAAGATTCGCAGAATCCGAAACCCCGTTGGCGACAATTCCACGATCTGCTCGTTGCGCCAGACTTGGCGCTGGGCGGGGTCGAGCGTAATGCTCCCTAACACAAGGCGCTTATTGGCAATCTCGCCGCGTTGACGCTTGACCAAAGCCGTAATGCGGGCGAGCAGTTCAGGCGGCGCAAAGGGTTTGACCAAATAATCATCTGCCCCGCGTGCAAAGCCTTCGAGCTTGTCCTCCAGCGCATCGCGCGCCGTCAGCATCACAATCGGTGTGTCATGGCCTTGTGCGCGAATCTGCGTCGCGACCTCGTAGCCATCCATACCAGGGAGATTCACGTCGAGCACAATCGCATCATAATGCTGCGCCGTGGCCAGTGCCAAGCCCCGCCGACCATCGGCGGCATAGTCTGTGTGGATATTTTCCAGATTGAGAAAATCCATCACCGTTTCTGCCAACAAACGGTGGTCTTCGATCACTAATACCAACATCGCCCACCGTCTCGCAAATTGGCCCGACAAATCAGCTGAATACTGCGCACGCTAGTCCCCTGCTCCATCGCACAAGGCCTCGCGCCCGCCAAACCCGTAGCGCAAGTGTAACTGCATCATCAACCAGGTCTCGCGCAGCCAAAACTGCGACTGGCTGCGCAGGCTAGTAAAGCGGCTGGTGCGCGTTGGCGATCCGGTCGCTGCAAGCCCCAGCTTCTGGGCGATCACCACGCCCCGGTGCACATGAAAAGGGTCGCTCACAATCAGCACATCACGCCACTGCCGTTCTTGCAGCAGCGGCAACGCAAAGCACAGGTTTTCTTGTGTCGAGCGCGAGCGGGTCTCTACCAACGCGGCCGCGCGAGGCACCCCGCGCACTAACGCATAGTCGGCCGCCACCTGAGCCTCTGACCAGCGGTCATTGCGGGCCACCCCTCCGGTGAAAAGCAGATGCTGCACTGCGCCGCTTTGATAGAGCTGAACAGCATGGCGCACGCGCTCGCGCAAAACCGGAGACGGTCGCCCGTTCCAAGCCGCTGCTCCCAAAACAATAGCGACTGTGGCGCGGTGGTCTTGCCTATCCAAGGCTCCAGCCAGAACTCGCGCTCCATTCCACCCCCCAAATAGCAGCACTACAAGCACGATCCCAAACCATCCACGCCGCCGCCACACCTTATCTACAGTGTTACTCACAGGCTTGTGGAAAAAGCGGCAGCATCCCACCGAAAGCTGGGGTTGCATACAGCACATAGCAGACAACTCAGGCCTAAAAAAAGCTGTGCACAGATTTTGTGGATAAATCTAGGGACAGATGCCGAACATCTCTCTTTCAACGTCGTTTTTTTCATACAAATCATTTGTTTACAAAAACTGTACAAAAACTAAGCAACCGCCTTCATTCTCGCGAGCAGCAGAGCGATCAACACAGCCGAATAGAGCATCGGTTCGCCCAAGTCTACCTTCACCGCA
>CAKZUS010000269.1 GCA_937921805.1 uncultured Granulosicoccaceae bacterium | reverse complement strand
GCCTTTGCCGAGGCGTTACAGCGCATCACTGGAGGCCGTGAGGGCGGATGGAGCTATTTCGCAAGCCACCCGAGTAACGAGCAGCGCCGCGAGATGGCGCAGCGCTTTGCCAAAGAAGGCTGGCAAGACTAATCACCTATTCACCGCGTAGAAACTCCGCCATAAACGCGAAAGCCGTCAGCAGTTCATACGCTTCGCAGTGATGTTGTGTCACTGTAGGCCGATAGCTTTCAAAACGACCGATGGCACGAGCTTATGGACCACAATCCCTTCACCCATCATCCCGCGAGCGTCGGGGAGACGTATTGGCAGCACTTACTGGCGTCGGCGCGCTTTGCGGCGCTGCTTGGTGTGGCGGCCGTGGCGGCACTCGTGCACGCAGTGTTACCATTTTTGTTTGAAAAAACCGCGAGCGAGATCATCACGACACTACATCGGCGCATGGTCACGCACCGCCGCTCCGAGGGCGACTAAACATGTGCCGCTGGCTGGCCTATTTGGGCGATACCAAACCCGTCGATCAGTTTTTGATTCAGCCGCATTTCTCGCTGATCAACCAAAGCATGCATGCCCGCAAAGGCATCACCCAAGTCAATGGGGACGGCTTTGGCCTGGGTTGGTTTCATCAGCGCCCGACGCCTGGTTTGTTCTGCGACACAGGACCGGCCTGGAACAACGCGAACCTGCATCGTCTCGCTGAGCAAATAGACGCTCACTGCGCGATGGCCCATGTGCGCGCCGCCACCGACACCTCGATATCCCAAAACAACTGCCATCCGTTTTTGCACGAAGGCTGGCTGATGATGCACAACGGCCAAATCTCGCCCTACCCCAAGCTGCGACGCCAGTTGGAGCACATGCTCGACGACGAGCACTATGCAGCCCGCCACGGCGACACCGATAGCGAGCTGTTGTTTTTGCTGTGGAGCCAGCTCGGCGGTCGCGACAAACCCATGGACGCCTGGCGCGATGTCGTGCGCACCATCACCAGTGCAGCCCATCTACAGCACGTCCAAGCAGAGATTACGCTGAGCGTGGCTCTCAGCGACGGCGAGACGCTGTTTGCGCTGCGCTACGCCCACCACAAGCCGCCCCCGACGGTGTACTACCACCAAGAAGATGACGGCATTTTGGTGGTCTCCGAGCCTATCGATGGCGACCACTGGCGTGCCCTGCCGCCCGATCACTGTTTGCGCTACCACCGTGGATCGCTAGAGATCCAGCGTTTTGACGCGCTGTAATTATTGCGCCTATGACTCCCAAAGACTTTGTTAACCAGTTCTTTCGAGAGAATCTCCCCCACTGCAATGCGCTGGGTATCCGGGTGGTGACGCTCGATGAGACCTCGGTCGTGTTTGCCCTGCCCTATAACCCTATGCTCATTGGCACACCACAAAATGGGGTCATTCACGGTGGGGCCGTCACAACGCTGCTCGATTCGGCCTGCGGCGCAGCGGTGATGATGCACCCACAGCGGGTCGGCCTGACTGCGACGATTGGCCTGCGGGTGGACTACTTGCGCCCCGCCCACAAAGGCGATGAGATCTGGGCGCGCAGCGAGGTCTATCGCGTCACCCAAAACGTCGCCTTTGCGCGCGCTCACGCCTGGTCATACAGTTTAGGCGAGGACAAAGTCAGCGCCGTTGCTACGGGCACTTTTACCTTTCAAAAAGCATGAACAACCCGCTCATTGAATCCACCGCACTGCGCGATCAACGCCGTAACGATGCCCTCGCCATCCTGACCCACTCCGTGCCGTATCTGCACTTTATGGGCATTCACGCCGAGCGCCGAGGCAGCGAGCTGACTTTTGTAATGCGGTTTCGCCCGACTTTGCTAGGCAACCCCGATCCGCCGCACTTACACGGCGGCGCAACGGCGGGGTTTCTTGAGGTCGCGGCGTCGATCCAAATCGCCTGGGATCAGCTCTGGCCTCAGATCGACAGCGGCAGTCGAGACGCCAATACTGCCCACGAGATGGCGCTGCCCAAGACGATTGATTTTACGGTCGATTATCTGCGCGCAGGCAACCCCAGCGATGCTTTTGCGCGCGCGCGCGTCAACCGCAGCGGCCGGCGCTACACCTCAGTTCACGTCGAAGCGTGGCAAGAAAACCACGACAAGCTCTTCGCCCAAGCGACTGGGCATTTCCTGATGTCTGAATAGCCAAGTGTCTGAGTCACTTGGTACCCGAATTGGTGCCCGAATAAGAAGGGTATGGTACTTTTCCCTGATAACAAAACGTGACACCTGAGGGGATCTAAGGATGCGAGGATGGAGCATAGCGGCGCTGTTGTGGCTGAGCGCACAGACTGCGTGGGCAGCCGATTGGACGGTTTTATTTTATTTTGTCGGGGACACTGACCTCGAAGAACCCATGCTCAACGACCTACGCGAGTTGAGCGAGGCGCAAGTGGGCAGCGCCGAAGTGCTAGTGATGGCCGACCGGGCGGCAGGGCATGACGACTCAGACCTTGGCAACATTCCCAACTGGGAGAGCACTAAGCTGCTGCGCCTCGGCGAGCAAGGCTGGGAGGAGCTGGAGGACTTAGGCGAGCGCAATATGGGCGACCCCGAGACCTTGGCGTGGTTTCTCGATTGGGGGCTGACCCAGTACCCCAGCGAACGCACGATGCTGCTGTTCTCCGACCACGGCACGGGCTGGCAGGGCTTTGGTGGCGATGAGTCGACTGATGACCACGACATGCTGGATCTGGCCGAACTCTCGCAAGGCATCGCCAAGGGCCTAAGCGGACGCGGACCGCTGGATCTTATCGGCTTTGATGCTTGCTTGATGGCCACCTACGAAGTCGCGAAAAACCTCGCTCCCTTTGGCGACTACCTCCTCGCCTCCCAAGCACTAGAACCCGGCCATGGCTGGGATTACCGCGAATTTTCAGTCTTGGCGCAACAACCCGATACGCCCAGTTTTGCGCGCGCGATACTGCGCGGCTTTCAGCAGCAGGCCCGCGAACAGCAAGAAGACCACACTATCACGCTCTCCCTGCTGGACCTGAGTCAGCTCTCGCCTCTAGAACAGGCGCTGGAGCAAGTCCTACAGAGCTTGCAAGACAGCGAGTCCCTCGTGACCATCGGGCGTAGCCAGCGGCGTGCGCTAGAATTCGGCCGCGATCCCAACCCCGCCGAGCGTTCAGCGCTGATTGACCTGGGACACTGGGCGCGCAACCTCGATACCGACGGCGCCTCGACCGCGCTGCGCAGCGCAAGCCAAGCGCTCAGTGTGGCACTGGACGAGATGGTCATCGACACTATTGATGGCGAAAACACCCGCGCCGCCACAGGGGTGTCGGTGTATTTCCCCGACCAACGCGCCCAGCTCGATAGCGCCTACCAGAGCGTGGCCCTGATCGACCCTTGGCGGCGCATTCTCCAGGGCTATCTCAACGCCGAGGCGCCATCGCAAACCGTGCAGTTTAGCGATCCCGATAATATCGCCACTGT
>CAKZUS010000268.1 GCA_937921805.1 uncultured Granulosicoccaceae bacterium | reverse complement strand
TTCAAAACACCCTCTTTCGCGTTTACGATGGCGCTGAGCAGGTGTTGTATACCAATATCGTCAATGGGCTGATTCTGCTGCCCTTTGTGATGTTTTTCACCCCAGCGGGCTGGCTGGCAGATCGCTTTGCGAAGCCGCTGATTATGCGCCGCTCAGCGGCCTTGGCCGTCGTCGTGACTAGCCTTATTACCGTGAGCTATTGGCAGGGCTGGTTCTGGGCAGCGTTCGGCTTGACCTTTGTCTTGGCAACGCAAAGTGCCTTGTATTCGCCGGCTAAGTTTGGCTATATCCGCGAGCTGGTCGGCAGTGGTGCATTGAGCCGTGCTAATGGCTGGGTGCAAGGGGCGACCACGGCGGCGATTCTCAGTGGCACCTTGGTGTTCTCGTTTGCGTTTGAAAAGATGCTGGGCGGCATTGACGCAGACACTGCACCAGAATTGATCACGCATTTTGTGCCGCTGGGCTTGATTCTAGTCGCCGCCTCTATCGTCGAATACACGATGGCGCGGCGCCTGCCGCAGACGACGGCAGTGCGCGGACCGGCCTGGAGCTGGAGCGATTATGCCGCCGCGCGCAACCTGCAAGACACCGTGTCGAGTGTATGGAAGCAGCGCGTGCTGTGGCTGACCATTATGGGCATTGGCATTTTAACGGCCATTGCGCAGATTGTTCTGGTGATCTTTCCGGCGCATGCGGAAGCGGCGTTGGGCTGGGACAGCGTGTTCGAAATCAGCGGGGTGATTGCTTGCGCCGTGGTCGGTATGGTGATCGGAGCGGTCATCGCCGGGCGCGCGCAGGGCTATATCGAGACGGGGTATGTACCAATAGGCGCGGTACTGTTTGCGGTCGCAATTGGTGTGTTGCCCTGGCTCAGCTCGGCAGAGGCCTTAGTCATCGACTTTTTGCTGATTGGCATCGCGGCGGGCTTGTACCTAGTGCCGCTTAATGCCCTGATGCAGTTCCATGCTCCAGAGGGCGGAGCAGGGCGGGTGATTGCTGCGAATAACTTTATTGGCACCCTGGTGATGGTGGGCTTTGTCGGGGTGTCTGCGGCCTTATCGGCGCTCGTCGATGCCACGGGGCAGTTGTATATTCTGGCCTTAGTGGCGGTGCTGGGAGCCGCTTATACGCTGATCAAACTGCCGCAGTCGGGCTTGCGCTTGGTCTTGGCAGCCATTGTTGGGCTGCGCTATAAGCTGCAAGTCGGTGGTCTGCGCCATCTACCCGTGGAAGGCGGCGTGCTGTTGCTGGGCAATCATATGAGCTTTATCGATTGGGCAGTCGTACAAAGCGCCTGTCCGCGTCCGATTCGATTTGTGATGGACGGGCAGATCTTTCGTAATCCTCTACTCAACTGGGCGTTTCGTGCTGTCGGGGCGATTCCCGTCTCACGGGGAGACTACAAGTCTTCGCTCAAGCAGGTCCGCGAGCTACTTCTCAACGGCGAAGTGGTGTGTCTTTTCCCCGAAGGCACGATTACGGCCACAGGGCACCTCTTGAGCTTCAAGCGGGGCTTTGAGCAGTCGGTGCGTGGAAGCGGGGTGCCGATTGTGCCGTTTTACCTCAATGGCCTCTGGGGCAGTGAGTTTTCGCGCAGCCAACGCCTACGGAGCATTGGTGTGGGGCGTCGTCCGCTGCAGGTGCACTTTGGCGATGCTCTGAGTGCAGACAGCGACGCGCCGACAGTCAAGCAAGCCGTGATGCGAGCGGGGCGCGACAGTTGGGTCGCGCGGGCCGAAGGTGTTGCGCCCTTGGGAGTGGCATTGCTGGGCGCGCTGAAAAAACAACCCCGCCGCGTGGCCGTGAACGATGCGCTGAGTGGAGATCTGCCGCGTTGGCGGCTGGCTGCGGGCGCGTTGCGCTTGGCTTGGTGGCTGCGTCACAACGACACGGGTGAGCGCGTCGGGATTTTGCTGCCACCAGGGTCTGGATCGGTACTGATGAACGTTGCGGCTTGGGTAGCGGGGCGTACTGTCGTGAATCTCAATTACAGCGCCAGCCTTGATGCGATAATCGGTGCGGTAGAGCGCGCGGATTTGCAGCGCATCTATACTGCGGAGGCCTTTCTCCAGCGTCTAGAGAAACGCGGCTTGGATGTGGCGGCCTTGAAAAGCCGAATCGAGCTGAAGGATCTGGCAGAGCTGCGCAAAGACTTCAGTAGCGCGAGTCTCTTGCCCTGCGCTGTGGCTACGCGGCTGCTGCCCGCAGGCTGGCTCTGTCGCCTTTGTGGCAATACCAGCGTCAATACCGATACAGCGGCTGTTCTGTTCTCTAGTGGCTCGGAAGGCACGCCCAAAGGTGTGGAGCTCAGCCACAGCGCGATCGCGATTAACTGCGAGCAAATTGTATCGGTCTTGCAGCCTGTCGAGAACGACCGGGTTCTGGGGGCGCTACCAGGGTTTCATGCCTTTGGTCTGACTGCGACGCAGGTGATGCCGCTGTTAGAAGGCATTCCGATTGTGGCCTGTCCCGATCCCACCGACATCGCGACCCTGGGCAAGCGCATTGCCGAGCACAAAGCGACCTTGGTGATTCTCACTGGGACGATTCTGCGCCTGCTCGCCCGTCACCCCAAGGTCGATCCGGTGATGCTCGAAACCGTGCGCCTCGTGGTGGCCGGAGCCGAGAAACTACACCCCGATGTCCGCAGCGTATTCCGTCAGCGCTTTGGGCATGACATTCTCGAAGGCTATGGCGCGACCGAGATGGCGCCGGTCGTCTCGGTGAATCTTCCCGATCGCTTGATTCCTGGCACCGCGCACGTGCAGAGTGGGCACCAGCCTGGGAGCGTAGGTTTGCCACTGCCTGGTGCGTTGGTGCGCGTCGTCGATCCAGAGACGCATGAGGCGCTGGCGGCTGGAGAGGCGGGTCTAGTGCTGCTCACCGGCCCGCAGCAAATGTCCGGCTATCTCAAAGACCCTGAGCGCTCCGCTGCAAGCTTTGTCGAGCAAGACGGGATGCGGTGGTATTGCAGTGGCGACCAAGGACGTGTAGATGAGGACGGCTACCTCACCTTGATTGACCGCTATGCCCGCTTTGCCAAGCTCGGCGGCGAGATGGTCAGCCTGACCGCCGTTGAGCAAACGCTTACGAGCTGTCATGGCGATGCGGGCGATACGCTATTTGTTGCAGTCGCGGTGAGCGATGTGAGCAAGGGCGAGAAAGTCGTGGTGTTACACGACCAGGATCTGGATACGACGACCCTACGTCAAGCTTGGCGCGATGCGGGCCATAGCACTTTGATGTGGCCGGGAGCGTTTATCCAAGTCGAGGCGATTCCCGTGCTCGGTGCAGGCAAAGTTGA
Source organism: uncultured Granulosicoccaceae bacterium (assembly GCA_937921805.1). Classification (GTDB taxonomy): domain Bacteria; phylum Pseudomonadota; class Gammaproteobacteria; order JABXHR01; family JABXHR01; genus CAKZUS01. Next base: position 633 of record CAKZUS010000268.1, on the reverse strand, counting down.
TTATCAAGGCGCGAAACAGCTCGCGATAGCGAAGCTCGTGTAAGCGCTACACCTCAAGCGGCACGGCGCGGACTCTCTTCGCGCCGAGGCAGCCAACGCTTGGCATCAATCGCAGCGTTGGTGAGCTTGATCAACTGCCCAAAACTTTGCCCGCGCGCGCGCCACAGATCTCGCTTGCGGGCGAGACGCTCCAAGCGCTGCCCCCATTCGGGACCGAACTCTGTCTCCAAGTGCTTGCGAATACGCGAAGCCAGGCCGGGACTTTTGCCATTGGTCGATACCGTCAGCAGTAAATCCCCTCGCCGCACCAAGGCGGGGTTGTGAAAATCACATTGATGCCGAACGTCTTCGACGTTGACCAAGCTCCCCTGCGCACGACACGCCGCCGCCAGCGGGTCGGCCAGATGCGCATCAATATCCACAATCCACAACACCTGTACCCCGCGCAAGGCCTCGCTGCTAGGCAGGTTAGACAGTGTGTAGGTGTCTAAGTGTGCAACGCCTGCCTCCAATAACCACTCGCGGCGGCGCTCGAAGCCTTTACCGTCGCCGATCAGGGCAATGCGCACGCGTTGTGGGTCGAGAGTGATAGGAATCATAGCTGTCACTAAGCGGTGTGAGAAGGCTTTTGAG
>CAKZUS010000267.1 GCA_937921805.1 uncultured Granulosicoccaceae bacterium | reverse complement strand
GGCGTGGAGCCAACAAAGCTCACCGCCTGCACTTGCGGGTCTGTCAACAGCGCATCCACGGCTTCTTTATCGCCATTGATGACGTTAAAGCAGCCTTTGGGCAATCCTGCTTCGATGAACAACTCCGCTAGGCGCATTGAGCAGCTTGGGGTCTTCTCAGAGGGCTTCAGTACGAAGGTATTGCCGCAGGCCAAAGCCATTGGGAACATCCACATGGGAACCATTGCGGGGAAGTTAAAAGGGGTAATGCCCGCGACAACGCCTAGCGGCTGGCGGATAGCATGCAGATCGACGCCATTGGCAACACCGTGGCTAAATTCGCCTTTCAGGACCTGGGGAATACCGCAGGCATACTCCACCACTTCCAGGCCTCGCGTAATTGAGCCTTTGGCGTCATCAATGGTTTTGCCGTGCTCGGACGACACCAAACGAGCCAGCTCTTCCATGTTTTGGAGAATCAGCTCGCGGAATTTGAACATCACTTGCGCCCGCTTCGCGGCTGGTGTGGCGGCCCAAGCAGGAAAAGCCTCTTGCGCCACGGCGACCGCTTTGGCTACTTCATCTGCACTGGCGAGGGGCACCTGCCCGGCAACCTGACCGATGCCAGGATTAAACACATCGGCGCTGCGACCGCTCTCACCCGCGATGCGCTCACCCGCAATGAAGTGGCCGTACTGCATATCAATAACCTCAAGAAGTTGTTTCAGTAAAAAAATCGCTTTCAGCAGCCAGCCCTGCAGCTCAGTGCAGGCCTCTGTCAACGCGATGACAATATCCGCAGTACAGTAGCATACGAGCACTGGGGTCCACAATGCAGGCCAATAAAGCCTGGACTCCTCGCAAATTTTTATCGCAATACTAGATAGCAATACATCATCAATACATCGATTGGAGCCGCATCATGCGCAGAATTTCCCTCTCTTTTACTCTCTTACTTGGCTTGTTGTTCACACACGCTGGCGCCGCTGATTCGCCAGTCGCAGGACTATGGAAAACCCAGCCCGGCGATACCGGCGGGTATTTGCACGTACAAATCGCCCCGTGCGAAGACAAGATGTGCGGCACGATCATGGCGGCTTTTGACAAAAACGACGCCCCTCAGCTCAACTACGCGCACATTGGCAAGCCGATTATCTGGGACATGCAGACCAAAGGCGAAACAGCATGGTCAAAGGGAAAAATCTGGGCGCCAGATCGCGATAAGACCTACAACTCCAAGATGTCGCTCGACGGCGATATGTTGTCCGTCTCGGGCTGCGTGATGTTTTTCTGCCGCTCGCAGCAGTGGCAGCGGATCAACTAGCACCTGGGCTTGTAATTTGCATCAAGGTGTCGTTGGCCGCTGCCAGCGACACTCGACTGTCACCAGGAAGATTGATGCCCAAGCTCTCTATCGCCGTTCTACTGTTGTTGCTCTTCCAGAGCGCCCTCCCCACCCATGCCGCCACGCCATCCCAGATTGATCGACTTTTAGCGGCTTCTGGCTTGGTGGACATCATTGCTGAAATCCCCGCTACCATCGAGGCGAGCACCGGGCAGTATCCCAGCGTCCCCCTAGAGCGTATCCAACGCGCCCTGCAAGCCACTCAAAGCCTTGGCGGTACTGATCTCATCAAACGCGAAATGAGCGCGGCCATGACCCAGCTTAGCGACGCCGACGCGGCGAGTCTGCTCAACTGGGTGGAATCCAGCGCGGGCCAACAAGTCGCCGCAGCAGAAGTCAGCGCCTCCAGTACGCCAGCGATCCAGTACATGCTGCAAAATGCCCCGCAGTTGCTAGAGAATACCGAGCTGGTGGGGTTCGCCAAAGACCATATCGCCGCCTTTGGGCTGGACGAGATGATGGTGGACCTGCAAATGCGCATCGCGGCCCTCTTGCTCGATGCCGCCAAAGCCAGCGATAGCCAGGCCTGCTACGAGCCCTGCTTGGCGCAGCTCGAAGCCGCCGCGCCGATGATGCGTGCGCAAATGGAACACATGATGATTCTCAGCGCGGTCTACGCCTATCAGAACCTAGATCCAAGCGTGCTGCAGCAATACAGAACCCACTTGCAATCTCCCTTGGCGCAGCGCTTTCATCGCATTGAAGCCGAGGGTTTTGTCAAGGGCTTTGAGGTCTATACCCAGCTCTATGCCGCGCAATTGTTTTCGGTGCTGCAAAGCACCTAGAAATCAGCGCGGCCAGTGCCAGTGGTGCTCATCTAACACGAGCCGGTGGGAGTGTTGCATCGGCTCATGGTGATGCGGGTGTCGATGCGGCGCTGGCCCTTCCCAGCCTTCATGGCTGTGCTGATGGTGGACATCATGCTCATGAAAATGCTCGTGATACTGCGCCTCGTGCTGGTGCCAATGCGCGGCCGCCTCCTGCGCCGGCCAGCGCCAGAGCGCCACGCACAGCGCCACGCCCACCCAGGGCAAGTGCCACCAGAACCAGTGCTGTACCGGCGCATAAGCGCCTAGCACGCCGGCCAGAGAATAGCCCAGCAGCCACATCGCATGCGAGAGCGAGAAGTTCGCAGCAAAGTACGCGTTGCGGTCTTGTGGGTGACACGAGGCGATCAGGATTCTACCAGCGGGCGTGATAATCACACTCATTCCCGCGCCGATCAGCGCCCATACGCCCAAGACACCCAGATGCCCAGAAATGCTCGTGCCCAGCAACAGGGCCAACACGCACAGGCCCGCACCACTGAGTATCAGGGTACGAGTCTCGATTCGCTGCAAGCACCATGGCACGCTCCACGCACCGAGCACTGAGGCCAAGCCCAGCGCCATAGACGTCAGTGGAAGCCAGTGATTGTCCAAACCAAAATGACCGCGCACCAACACCACGGTGTTAACAATCGCGATCGCGCCAGTAAACGCGACCACAGCGTGCAAGGCCAGTAGCCCCTGTAGACGCGGCGTGGCCAGATAGCGACGCAGGCCATAGCCGAGCTGATGCCGCACGCCCCGCACCTGCTGAGAAACCGAGGCATTAGGCAGCGGCCCGGTCACCATCGCAGCACACAGCATCAATATTGCGGCAATCATGAACAACTGCTCGTGCTCGACAAAAAGCAACAGCGCCGCCGCAGCCGCTGGCGCAGCAAGGTTTTCCAGCTCGCTCAGCAAGCGCGTCCAACTCAGAGCCTGAATATACTGATCGTCGCTGAGAATATCGGGTAACAGCGCTTGCACGACCGGCGTAAACCCCGCTGAAAAGGCATAGAACGCCATCACCAAGACCACGAGCTGCCAGCGCTGCGCCACGAAGTACAGCGCCAGCAAGCACCCTGCCCTGAGTAGGTTCACGCCCAAAAGCCATGCACGCCGTGGCAAATGCTGCGCAAAGGCGCCCACCACAGGGGCCACCAGCACATACACCAGCATCTTGGCAAACAGCGCCGCTGCTAGTAGTAGACCCGCGGCTTGTGGCTGCAGCGCATACGCCGACAAGGCGACTCCGACAACGGCTAGGCCATTGGCCAATACTGAAAAAACCTGCATGGTCAAAACCCGCCGGAAAGCAGGTACACGCAGTGGAGAGTTTTGCCTACACGGCTTCACTGAATCTGTTTCACTGAATCTGCCTCACCTACATCGCCTCATGCAGGCCATCGCTCGCAAGCCTCACTCGCCGGGTAGCAAGACGATCGACCAAGTCATCGTCATGCGAGACCAGGATCATTGCTTGCGGCAGTGCAAGCAAAGTTTCGATCAGGCGCTCGCGTGAGCCACGATCCAAGGCATTACTGGGTTCATCAAGCAATAAGACCTCCGGCTGCATCACCAGCACAGAGGCCAGCGTTACTAGGCGTTTTTGCCCACCCGAGAGCTGGTGCGACACCCGGTCACGCAGGTGCGCAATCTCTAAGCGCGCAAGAATATCTTCGGCCTGTTGCAGCGCTTGCTCATGGCTGTGACCGAGGTTGAGCGGCCCGAAACACAGGTCTTCGATGACGGTCGGGCAAAAGAGTTGATCGTCAGGGTCTTGAAACACATAGCCCACGCGCTGGCGCAGACGCATAAAATCGTCTTCGCTTTGGTAGGACTCACCAAAGCCGCACACTCGCCCACTTCGGGCCACGCGCAAGCCCATAATCACGTGCAGCAAAGTCGTCTTGCCTACACCGTTCTCCCCTAAGACTGCGACTCGCTCGCCGGCATCCAAAGTCAGCGACACATCGCGAAACAGCGCCTCTCGGCCGCAATAGCCAAATCCCAGCCCTTCTAACGCTATCAAAGCCATAATAGTCCGCCCATCGCTATGACCATTCCCACTGCCACTAGCGTATCTAGTTGGCGCCACACATGGGGGTAATTGCGCAAATACTCCCCCCGAAACCCTCGGCACCGCATTGCCATCTGCACTCGCTCGGCTCGCTCCATCCCGCGCAGCACCGCCATGCCTACGAGGTGGCCGTAGCTGCGCCACGTGTGGCGGTTGCTGCCAGGGCGAAACGCGCGCGCGCGCATGCTCGCGCGCATACGCCGCAGCTCCGTTCCCATCACTTCGAGATAGCGCACAAAAAACAGCATCAGCATCACCAACATCATCGGCGCACCGAGCTTGGCCAGCGTCTGTGCCAAAGCAAAAGCACTGAGGCTCGCCAGCATCGCCAACACCATCGCCACTACCGCCGTGGCATTGAGGATGATATGCATCGCCTGCCACAGCCCTTCGATGCTGGCGCTCAAAGCCCCCAGGGTAAACATCGGCTCCCCAGGGACACTGAAAGGCAAAAACACCAGCACGAACAGCATAAAGCCTTCGATCAACAGCAGGCGGCGCAATAACTTGCGCGGGGGGATTTTAGCCCCATAACAACAGGCCAATGCCAGACAGAGCATGAGCAGCTTAGCCAACAAGCTCGCCAGATTGACCCCCAGCGCGAAGCCCAGCACGATGACTAGGCGCAGGCGTGGGTCGAGGCGCGCTACAGCGCTGGGCGCATCGCTGAGCGCTTGCCCGCTCCAAGCACTCGCGCTATGTACGAGCACGGCGCGCCAAATACGCAGCAGCAAAGCCAAAGACCCCCACCAGCACGCCCAGCCCTCCGATAATATCGCGCCAACCGAAGGCTTCTTTCATGGCGGCAATCTCGCGCTGCAGCGGCCGCACTTGGCGAGCGACTGCCGCCTCCGTGGCTGCTTCAATCAGTGCCGAGAGTTGTGCTGTGCTCAGAGGAGACAAGGCAGCATCTATCGCGGGGTCAATCGGTACTTCAGTGGCAAGCTCTTCAATGACGGCCTTGGAAGCTTGCCGGTCAGCATGCAACGAATCGAGCGCCAGCGTGATGGCATGCCCCCCACCGAGATCAACATGTATACGCTCAGCAGCCTCCTGCCAAGCAAAGCGCACGACACCAAACTCATCCGTGGGTGCACTGTCGAGCAAGGCGTCTTCCGCGCCCAATAAGCGCCCCACCCCCTGACCAAAACTGCCGTCGCTAAACCCCACTTCGGCTACAACAGTGTTTCCCTCGGCGTAAATAATCCCAATCACATGATGCGCCCAGGCAGGGCTGGCAACGCTCGCAAGCCACAGCAGGCAAAACAGCGGTAGAGTTCTCGCTCTCACTGCAGCAGCTCCGGTCGCACGCGAGTGAGCAGGCTCAGCGCCGCCGCGACTAACACGCCCTCAACGGCTGCCAACGGCAAATGCGCTATCACTGTCGCTTGGGCAGCAAGCCAGAATTCTTGGCCGGACAGACTCAGGCTCAAGGCCACCATCGCACTGGTCCCCAAGACGCTCAATGCCCCCAAAGCTCCAGCCGCCCAGTGGGCGCCAGCTCGAATATACGGCCGCAATAGCGATGCTACGACAATGCTGGGCAAAGCGACATTGAGCACATTGACCCCCAGCACCAACACACCGCCAAAACCAAAGAACACCGTCTGCAGCACAACAGCGATGAGTACAGCAGGAAAAGTCAGTGGCCCAAGTACCATCGCCAGCAAGCCCCCCAGCATCAAATGCACGCTGGACACCAGCACCGGAACTTTTACCAATGAGGCCACAAAGAACGTCGCTGACAAAACACCTGTGATGGCTAAGTTTTCTTCGTTAAGGCGCTTGAGGCCCCATGCTGTACCGATCACCGTTCCCACGGCTCCTGTAATGAGCACGGGAGCGCTCAGCACACCCTCGACAATGTGCACTAGGGAACCGCCACAGCATCGACCCAGATCACGGCATCTAGCGACAGCGGCAGGCCTTTGTGCTCAAGGGTATCTCCATCGAGGTCTAATGCCGCAAAGCCCCAGCGGCCCGCTTTGGGCAGCGAAAAATTCACGATGCCATACGGGTCGGCGCGCAGCCTTAAGACTTCGAGCAGCGGCACGGGTGGCACCAGGGAGCTATCGGGAGCAAATCCGGTTGGAGTCAGGGCATAATTAATGCGCTCGACCTCAATCTCTGCACCCGGAACAGGTTTGCCGCGAAATAAAACCTGGAAGCTAAAAGTGCTTCCAACCCACAGGGCGCTGGGATGGCTCAAGGGCACAATCTCGGCCTCTAGAGCTAGCGGCTGGTCCCAGTCCGTAGGCAAACCTCCGACATTCATCACCGTTTTCGTGATCTGTTGGATGTACGCCCCTTCTTCGGCCTCCAGATAGGGCGCGGCTTGTAGCACCATCACATAGTCGCCGAGGCTACGAAATGACAGCGAAGCACGAAACGACTTGCCCGTATTCGCCGCACTTTGAAAGCGCCGAGGTTGCAACGCTGACGCTAGGTCAGTGCGCTCACCGCGGTGCACCCAATAAAATGCCTCGGGCGTGTCTATGTCCATCACATGCCCGGATACTGCCGGGTGAGTAAAGGGCATGAACAGCACCTGATCGGCGGGTGTCTGTAGGCTCAAATGCCCAAGAGGGAGCAAAAGCTGGAAATGCGCTTGCGCCACCGGGGTGCATAACAATAGCGCTATGGCGAATGCACTCGCGAATGCACTCGCCACTGCGCGAGCCACTCTTTTCTTCAGTGAGGTCATCATCACTACGACCCAGCTAACTGCGTGTAAAGGGCCTCTAGCAAGGCTGAGCGATCCAGGCCACGCCCGATGCAGACCAGACGCGTGGTGCGCAGCGCGCTGCCCCAGTGTTGGTCAAAATGGGTCTGAAAGCGCGTCCCCACTCCCTGCACCAATAAGCGCATGGGCTTTCCCGCGACTGAGGCATGCCC
>CAKZUS010000266.1 GCA_937921805.1 uncultured Granulosicoccaceae bacterium | reverse complement strand
GAGAATTGACTTGATTATCAATCGCACCTCGGTGTAAGGGTATCCCCGCAGGGATTCGTCCAGCTAGGAGAATATTGTTCGAATAAGCATTGAGCCTGTCTGGAGCCTCTAAGCCCTCAGTTTTTATTCGTATTTTCCTCGCTTCACCCAAAGTAGTGAGCCTATCTAACGACAGTATTCGACGCCCCCCATCGCGCAGGTCGAGAACTTGCTCAAGAGGAGAATTTGTATCGGGGCCTGACTCACTGATCACATCGATCTCACCATATTCGTTCACACGCGTAGAGAAGCGATCGCCATCAATATTAAAGTGGTAAATCCCAGGTGTTTGTACTGTGTACACCTGAGCTAGGGATGTAAATGGAGACGACTGGGAACCCTCACCTGTAAGCAAATCAAAGCTCGGCTCTTTAGCTCTCACAAACAAAGCGAAAGAGTCTCCATCTGCCAAATCATCTGCGACTGAGGAGTAGCGCTGAATCGAGGAATTGGGTATCCATTGGAATGCACCAGATTGAAACACCACTTGTTGCAAATTATTCTTATCTACTATTGATTGAGTATCGCCACTGGTCAATAGCTCCGAGCCAAGGCCCTCCCAGCGACTAAAGTCGTCGTTGGAAAAATCCCCAAGGCCAATAGGATAATGGTTAGCAATCTTTGCGAGTAAGCCAGGAGAATCATTCGTGACATCGAGCCGATGTGTAGAGTCCATCAGACGAGCGCTTTCAAGACGCTCAAATGCTGTCAATATCTCGGGATGAAGTATTCCACGACTGTCTTCAGTCAGAGCGCCACTATACGGTAACGCTCCCTGCCCATTGCCGTAATCACGAGCAATTTGAATCCACCCTCCAGCTTTCACAAAAGTCGTAAATACGCGACCTCGAATATTGAATCGATGCAGTCCGTCTGTTTCGACATCGCGGGCTTCCCACAGGTTCGTATACTCCGTTCCAAGCACAGTAATTTTTATCCGATGCTCACTAGAGGTATATCCATCAAAAGCTTCCACCGTCACGAAGAACTCTTCGGGCTCTTCGGATTCAGGCAAAATAAGCTCGCGGTTTTTTAATTTCACACTCCCAAAAGAACGACCAGGGGGGTATTCGATGTAAAAAGAGTGACCACTTGAGTTATTCTTTATCGAATATTGTAATGAGTCATATTCCCGATCTTCAGCCAACAAGCGAACAGATACAGATCCATCTTTCTCTACTACTGCGCTCGACTCGCTGACCCATTCAGGGGAGCTATTGGAGATGCTTGCAACAAATTTAATCTCTCGCAGTGCGGCTCGGTCTCCTCCAGGCAAGTGATTTTCCAGATTCAGAGTTTTCGCATTTCCGGTAATAACTAATTTTATAAAATTAGCATCGTATTTTTTATCAAATCTATGTTCTTGCGAGTCATTCGCCCCGAGCACACGATCGTTCTCGAAATAAACACTATCAAAAAAACTATTTCCTCCATCATTTGAAAAATGCGCCTGGAAACGACTGGCTTCATTCCTATTTTTGTCATTTGAATATCCCCACATCACTATGCTTTGAAAACGAGTCAATGCATCAAAACTAAAATTCATAATCACAGCAGTATCAGGAGAACTAAAAAAGTGACCCCCTCGGGCTATTGAGAACCATTGTCCTCCGTTTACCGCTGCGCTTGCATTATTTATATAGTTTTCGTAATTTAGTTCCATCCCCGATTCGGAAAATTCTGTTGCATCAATGACTCTTTCTATTGAAGCATTTGATGGACTCACGGCATTAATTGGCTGCTTGAAAAAGAGGCATTCACCGTCTTGTACTTGATAGCCATCACAGAATTGCTGCGCATAGGCCGCACCAGAAACGATAAACGCACCTAAAAACAAAAATGCCAATATCTCTGTCACTTTCTTTACTGCACATCTCAGTGCGGGGTAGTATTTCGTATTCATTTGCTTACCTCTAATACATACCATCTGCTCTCGCCTAGCTGCGATTGCACTTGCAAAGCAACTTTTTCTTCTTTCGCATCTGCTTGTATCGATATTTGTTGTCTACTATCGTTTTCAAAAAGCACTTCTACGTTCAAGCCACTCGATAAACTTTGGTATTTTCGTTTATGTCCTCCCCCATAAGTATGAGATTTAGCCCACAAAGGAGGATAAGACTTGATATAGAGTCCCACTGAATCTATGAATGCTGGAATAGTTATGTCAACGACCCCTTGAAACTCATGGGCACCGGATAACACAGCTGGCATAGACTCCACAGAAAAGTGGCCATTAAAATTACTGTAGCGCTTGGCATACACCCAGTAGGCCTGATTGGGATCGATAAGAGTACTCGGGGATATTTTTTGCCAGCGTCCGTTCTGGAAACCAAATATGTTGTCATGATCAATTGCTGACTGCGGGGAGAGATAGTCAAAAAAGCTCACCTGATTGACCGACACTGGAAAGCTGGTGAGGGAAAATGCTCCCGATTGCCAATGGACATGGGACTCAAAATCGGCGAAATCTCCTTCTATGGTCCACGAAACATCATGGTCGGCATGCACGAGGTAGGCGCTAGAGTGATCCAATGCATGAAGGGTGTTCGTGTTACGTAGTGACGAGGCTCGGCGCCAAGTACGCCACGCTGACAAATCCGGCACGATGAGTTCATCGTCCGCTGTGTCGCGGGTGCTGAGTGGCTGTGCGTAGTGAGCGACGATGTTGATCGCTTCTGGGAGCACAGCGCGCATCGCATCGGCGCCATCCGTCACTTGAGGCTTCACCCAAACAAACACACTATTCCACCCTTTCTTGAGGGGGATGCTTTGTCTAGCAAGTCGTGAGTCGAGATTGAAATCTACGTTGGCGTATAGGGGAGCACTGAGACTCGACAGTACGAGTAAGAGCGAGAACAGCTGACTTCGCATCTTCCGGGTATCCTGATTTAGAGCCGCCTTAAGGCGACTATTTCACACGAAACCACTTTACGGGGAAAATGTGACTCAGCTCAAGCTTTTAACAGCGCGCTGATACATAAATACTCGGATATCGAGGAGACGCTTCAGAAACAGCACCTCTTTGCCTCAAAATGCTTACGCTTTTTTTACGGTGATGCTTTTTTGTTGCACACGCCTGAAGAATGACATCGCCATGGTACTACCCCCCCCATTCCACATCGAACTCCTCCACCACAGCGCGCACCTGCTCGTCGCTGAGCAAACGTGCGGGCGTGCCACGCAAGAGCATTGCAAGACGTGCGCTCTCTTCTAGCTCCTCAATTGCGTTGCAGGCCGATTCGACGGTTGCACCTGCGACAACGGGGCCGTGATTGGCCAGCATTACGGCGCTGCGCTGGCCCGCGAGCGCACGCACGGCTTCGCCCATGGCGGGGTCACCCGGCAAAAAAAACGGCAACAGCTTCACTTTGCCTAGCTTCATGATCGCGTAAGGCGTCAGCGGCGGCAGAAAGTTGTCTGGGTCGGCCTCGGGCATCATCGACCAGGCCACGCTGTGGCAACTGTGTAGGTGCACCACTGCGCCCGCCTTACTGCGGGTGGCATAAAAGGCACTGTGCAGGGGCATTTCTTTGGTGGGGGGATCACCAGAGACGAGTCGCCCTGTAGCGTCGAATCGGCTTAAGCGCTCCGGATCTAGGCGCCCAAAGCTCGTCCCTGTTGGCGATACCAATAGGCCACCATCGTCGCATCGCGCTGAGATATTGCCAGTACTGCCGTGAGTCAAGCCTCGCTCAAACAAAGACCGAGCGAGCAGACAGAGTTGGTCGCGGAGCTGCGTCTCGGTCATGCCTTCTCACTCTGATCTGTCGCCAGAATCCTTGCAGCTTTCTCGAAGAAGTTTTTTGCGCCAAAATTCCCCGACTTCAACGCCACAGCCAGCTCGGGCGCAGCGCGCAGCGCAGGCACGCCTGGGTCAATCTCTGGCCCGATTTCTAGGGTGTTTAGGCCCAGACCTTCTACGATAGCGCCGGAGGTCTCGCCTCCGGCACAGAGAATGCGGGTAGCGCCCCCTGCGACAACCCTGCGCGCCAGCTCAGCAAAAAACGACTCTAGCGCCTGCGAAGCCTGTTCGCGCCCATAGATTTCTTGGGTCATCGCCACCGATTTGGGGTCGGCGGAACTATAGACCAGTGGCACGCCCTCACTGGAGAGCAACCAGTCGGCGATATCAGCCGCTGCCACGCGTCCTTCGATCACCTCTTCTGCCGACAACTCGCGGGTAGGATGGCGACTTGCGTGCGCTCGGACTTGGGTGCGCGTCGCCACAGAGCAAGAACCAGACAAGGCCACACACGGCCCGGTTTGCCCGGTCCAGGCCACGGGAGCGGGGTGGCAGTCGAAATTCGCAGGCAGTCCCAAGGCCACGCCCGAACCGCCAGTAATCAGCGGGAGACCTTGCGCGGCTTTGCCGATGTGCATCAGGTCTTCATCGCGCAGCGCATCGACAACAATATGTCGCTTGCCTTCGCGGTGTTGCGCTTCCAGCGCCGCCGATATCTGTGCAGCACCAGCAAAAACGTTGTGGGCTGTGACGTGCCCAACGGCGTAGCGTGTCTGCGGGGTCAGCCAGCGGCGCAAGTCAGAGTCGGTCATGGGCGTCAGCGGGTGGTGCTGCATGCCGGATTCGTGCAAAAGCCGGTCTCCAACAAAAAGATGCCCCTGGTAGATTGAGCGCCCCGTGCCGGGAAAGGCGGGACAGACAATCACTTTGTGCGCATCGAGCGCCTCAGCCAGGGCGTCCGCGACAGGGCCAATATTGCCCTCAGGGATCGAGTCAAACGTAGAGCAGTACTTGAAGAAAAACTGCTCGCAGCCTTGGGCTTGGAGCCACACAAGTGCCTCCAGGGCCTGCTCGACGGCCTCGCTCGGGGCAATTGAGCGCGATTTGAGCGCCACCACTCCCGCTTGTATCCTCGGATCAGCTGCAGCTGTGGGGACTCCAGTGTATTGCGCCGTGCGCATCCCGCCCTTGGCCAAGGTGTTGGCCAGATCACTTGAGCCCGTGAAATCATCACCAATACAGCCTAATCGCATTGGGTTTCTCCTGGCAGCGTTACGCCCGCTGCGCGCGCGTAGACTTTGGCTACAGCCGCGTCGTCTTCGTGGCCAAGGCCCATCGCCACGGCAGACTGATATTGTTGCAAGGCGGCGTCGGTAATCGGGGTATCGCAGCCGCTACTGCGGGCAATATCGCGCACAATGCCCAGATCTTTGGGCCAGATATTGACCTGGCTATGCGCCGTATAGTCTCCTGCGACGATATGCGGTGCGCGGTTCTCCAGCATCCAACTACTGCCGGCACACTGGCTGATGACCTCAACAAACTTCTCAGGCGCGACTCCCTGCGCCATGCCAAAGGTGAGGGCTTCGGCCATCGCGGCGATATGTACGCCCGCCAGCAGTTGGTTCACGGCTTTCATCGCCGAGCCAGCGCCCGCGCTAGTGCCAAGATCAAAGACCGTCTCAGCGATGGCATCCAGCACGCTCTGAGCCGCCGCAAATGCTGCAGGACTCCCCGAGGCCATCACCGACAGGCGCCCTTGCGCGGCTTTGGCGGCCCCTCCAGAGATAGGCGCATCAAGGTAATGCACCCCGTACTCTTGGCAGCGGCGCTCCATATCTTGGGCGCACTCTGGCGAGATGGTGGCACAAGCAATCACGACAGCGCCAGGGCGTAGCTGGGCAACGAGTGCTTGCGGGCCAAATAACACTGCTTCTGTTTGCGCCGCATTCAGCACGACCACGACGGCAGCATCCAGCGTAGGGGCGATCTCAGCAAGCGCTGCGCTCGCGCCGCCTTCGGCTTCAAAGCGCGCCCTGCGCGCATCGACGACATCGTAGCCGTAGGTCTGTTGCCCCGCCCTAAGGCAAGACTGGGCGATACCGTACCCCATAGACCCCAGGCCAAGTACGGCAGTGTGGTAAGACGCGCTCATTGCTCTTTTCCTCCAGTGTGGTATGCGGCGCACGCCTGCACTGAGTAGCGACTCACCCTCTCGGTGCACAGGCCCTAGACACATGGTGTGTGCGGGAGCCTGATGCACGAGGGTGAGTATTGAAGCCGTTTTCTAGGCTTCTAGCTCTGAGGTGCAATGCGGGCAACGCTTAGCTTTGATAGCTACTTTACTACAGCAGTGCGGACAATCTTTTTCTGTCGGTGCAGGGGCGGGGGCTTCTTCTTGTTCTTTGCGCAGGCTATTGATGGATTTGACCAGCATAAATACGGCAAAAGCGACGATCAAAAAGCTGACCACGTTGTTGAAGAACACGCCCATGTTCATCGTCACAGCGCCGGCTTCTTGCGCCAAAGCCAAAGTGGCGTACGGCGCAGCAACCTCAGCACCTTCTTTGAGAACAATAAACAAATCGGCGAAATCTACACCGCCCAACAACAGACCGATGGGGGGCATGATGACATCAGCCACCAAGCTCTTGACGATGGTGCCGAAAGCACCGCCGATGATGATACCGACAGCCATATCAACAACATTGCCTTTTACGGCAAAATCACGAAACTCTTTTAACATGCGTAGCGCTCCTGAATAGATAGTTCAGCGCGCAACATACCCACTAGCTCATCAACCGTAAATGAACCAATGGTGTGGATAACAAAAAGACTATTGCCTCGTGCGCAGAACCGTTATAAATTCTGATTCGACGGCGAATGAATGATGCACTATTGATGCACTATTGCAATGTCTACCAGTCCAGCACCGGGACTCCATAGAGGTCGTAGTCGTCTGCATCGGTTACCTCGACTTGTAAGCGCTGCCCAATGTGCAGCCCCTCTGCACCGCTGATAAACACATGCCCGTCGATTTCGGGAGCATCGCCCTGAGAGCGGGCTATAGCGTCGCCTTGCTCATCAAAATCGTCGATCAAGACTTCAATCTCCTGCCCCACTTTACGCGCCAGGCGTTGCGCAGAAATGCCTTGCTGCACGTGCATAAAGGCTTCGTAACGCTCGTGGCGCAGAGCTTCGGGAATCGCACCCGGCAGGGCGTTGGCCGTAGCCCCCTCCACGGGCGAATAAGGAAAGCACCCCACTCGGTCTAGCTCTGCGTCGCGCAGAAACTGCAACAGCTGCTCAAACTCTTGCTCGGTCTCGCCAGGGAAGCCCACAATAAAGGTGCTGCGCAGCGTGAGGTCTGGGCACGCCGCGCGCCATTTTTGAATCCGCTCCAGGCTTTTCTCCGCTGCGGCGGGGCGGCGCATAGCCTTGAGAATGCGAGGGCTGGCATGCTGAAGAGGAATATCCAGATACGGCAAAATCAAGCCGTCTTGCATCAGCGGAATCAGCTTATCCACGCTCGGATAGGGATAAACGTAGTGCAGGCGAACCCAGGCGCCGAGCGAGCCCATCGCCTCGCACAACTCCATCAGACGA
This sequence comes from uncultured Granulosicoccaceae bacterium, assembly GCA_937921805.1. Lineage (GTDB taxonomy): Bacteria > Pseudomonadota > Gammaproteobacteria > JABXHR01 > JABXHR01 > CAKZUS01. The sequence goes on along the minus strand of CAKZUS010000266.1, from coordinate 16,821 downwards.
CTCTTGACCGGCTTGCCTCCCCAAAACCCTGTCTTGTATCGAATATCGACGCCGTAGGCACTGGTGTCTTGCGACACTACGAGCAGCTCTTGCACTCCTGCCTCGACTAGGCGCTCCGCCTCGCCGAGGACGTCCCCAGCGCTACGCGAAACCAAGTCGCCGCGCATGCTGGGAATAATGCAAAAGCTACAGCGATGATTGCAGCCTTCGGAGATTTTCAGATAGGCATAGTGTCGCGGCGTGAGTTTGACGCCTTGCGCCGGAACGAGATCAACAAACGGGTCGTGCGCGGGCGGCGGCGGTAGATGTTCGCGCACCTGCCCCAATACCGCTTCGTATTGGTGGGGACCGGTAATCGCCAGCACATCGGGATGCGCGGTGCGGATGACGCCGTCTTGGGCGCCCAAACAGCCAGTGACCAGTACTTTGCCGTTTTCCTTGAGCGCCTCGCCAATGGTCTCTAGCGACTCTTCGACTGCCGAGTCGATAAAGACGCAGGTATTGACGATCACCAAGTCGGCTTCGTCGTAGCTGGGCACGACCTCATAGCCATCGGTGCGCAGCTGCGTCAAGATGCGCTCGGAGTCCACAAGGTTTTTGGGGCAGCCTAAGCTAATAAATCCGACTCGTCCTGTCACGCGCTCTCTACCGGGTTGTTCAGGCCACGAAGTGTACTCCAAGTGGCTCAATCGCGAACAGGCTCAGCGAACAAAACAAACTCGCCCTGTGAGGTATTTCGGTACTGAAAGCCGAAATCTTGGTCATCGGGGATCAAATCGATATCGCCGTCATGATCAACATCTTGCAGTCGCATCCATGGCGCCGCTGCGCCGGTGGTTTGTCTAGTAGCTTCTCCTACCCCCAAGGCATCGCGGGTAATATCCAGCATCACCCGCCCGCCGTTGTTGCGCAGCACCTGCAAACGATGCCCCTGCAGCAGGCCTTGATCTAGGCCGTCGTTGCCATCGCGAGAGCGGTTGACGAGCAGATCGCGATCCCCATCACCGTCGAGGTCCTCGGCATCAAAGTCTAAAATAGCCCCCATCAGCGCCACGGGCGGCAGCACCGTGCGCCGCGCCACCGAATAGCTCCCCGTGCTACTGCCCCAATAGATAGCGCTGCGATCGCCCTCGCGCTCGTAGCCGCCCAGTAGCAGATCGAGAAAGCCATCTTGGTCTACGTCGATCAGCTCCGCCGCTAAGACTTGGCCCAGGCTGCGATCAAAGCGATCATAGACCGCCGTGAAGGCTCCCAACCCATTGTTGACAAGAAAAAATGGGGCATACCCTCCCACAAAAACATCAACATCGCCGTCATTATCGACATCTCCAGCAGCGCCGCTATGATAAAACCCTGACGGCACATCCAGTGTCCTCCAGCGCAACACACCGGTGCTCTCTTGCGTGATGAACTGGATCTTTCCTGGCAGAACAGGAGAAGCGTCCTCGTAGCCCCTATCCAGCACTAAAATATCGAGCAGGCTGTCGTTGTTGAAATCACTGACCAGCGATTTGCGCGCACGCATCATCGGGGGCATATCCCCATCGAACTCGGCAACCGAACGCCTCAGCCCCTCGCCGCCCCCACTGTCGCCCTCGCTGTCGCCCTCGCTGTCGATCTCATTGATGATCAGCACGCTTTGCACAGAGGCACTCCCAGTGGCGCCAGCGGGCGCACCCGCGGTGGCGCCGGCGGCAGAACCCGCTGCTAGGTCACTGCGACCCGTGCCTACAAACACATCAGTATCCCCGTCTCCATCGACATCGAGATACGCCACCGCCTGGCGCAGATCCCCCGCAATAGCGCGGTGAGGCATAGGGAATTGCGATGAGGCCAGAAAGAGAGCCGGCGTGGAATACGAATACGAACTGCGCGCATCGGCATCGACCGCTGCGCTCACTCCGATATGCGCTAAAACAATCGGAGCTTCTGGCGAGAGCCCCTCACCACCGCAGCCCACTACTAGCCCCAGGAGGGCGCCCATCGCTATAATTTTCATCATCGTTATTGGATATCTCGCTATGCGCCAGTGTAGGCAGGCATTGCGCCTCCCAACAAGCTACTGCGTCCGATACCCGCCATGTCGTTATAGGCGTGATCCTAGGCAATGTGGCAATACGCCACCGCGTTGGCATTTTTCGGTATTTTTGCCGCTATGCACCCAGCAGCCCCGCCAAGAGCTGGACTAAATCTCGCTCAACAACCACGCTGTGGCGCCCAGCAGCGCGGCCCCCGCTCCCAACCACCAGCGATGCGGCACACCGGGGCGCTCCGAGATAACATCACGATCAGCGATCATCTCTTGGCGATGTGCGCTGCGCAGCAAGTGGTAGGGGGTGAGCGCAGACTCATCGCATCGCTGCCAACAGTTATTCGTCGCGCGCAGCAAGACCCACGGTTCCCCAGGATAGGCGCTCGGCTGGATACACAAACACCACACCGGATACGCGTCTTGCCCACTATACGTCGTCGCCGCCCCCGAGCGCACGAGCAACATCGCCAGCGTCTCGTCGTGCTCGATATCTCGCGTCAGCAGCGCCGGGCGATACGCCGTATCGGCGGGCTGCAATACTGACGCGGGGTAGCCAAGGCGCCGTAGCAATACCCGTCCTAGGCGCTCGAATTTATCGTGCTGTATACGATGCTGCGCACGGGGCTGCGCGCGGGGCTTCACACCCGCTCCCCCGCCGCATGGCGCATCACCCAGCGCTTGGCTGGCCCCGCGCGATGGCTCATCGCCAACAGCGCTGCGCGCGCGCCAGACCACAGCGGCTGATCGACAGAGAAGGTCTGATACACACTGTGCAAGGCCCGTAGCATCATTGCATTATCAGCGCGGCGGGCCTGCTCGTAGCGGCGCAGCGACGCGCTGTCGCCGCAGTCACCTTGGGCAGAGAGCACATCGGCCAGCGCTTGCGCGTCGAGCAGCCCTAGGTTGACCCCTTGCCCTGCCAGCGGGTGCACGCTGTGCGCCGCATCCCCCACCAGGGCGACACGCGGCGCCCAATAGCGCCGTGCATGGTGCATGCTCAATGGAAAATGGCCGCTGGCCAGCACCGCCTCGACCTTGCCCAACTCCTCGGGAAAGGCTTGCATTAAGTGCTCGCACTGAGCCTGTCGATCCAGCGACTGGATGTGCGCGCAATGCGAGGCATCGTGATACCACACCAAAGACGCACGCCGCCCTGGCAACGGCAGCAAGGCCTGCGCGCCGCTGGGCACAAAGCGCTGCCACGTCGCATCATCGTGATCCACAACAGCGTTGAGCACGAGCGCCTGCTGCGCATAGTGCACAAACTCCGTATCAATGTGTGCCCATTGGCGCACCTGAGAGTGGGCACCGTCGGCCCCGATCACCAATTGCACCCGCAGCCGCTGCCCCGTGTCGAGATGCAGCTCGCAGCGATCGGGCAGCGTGACCATCGCCCGCAGGCGCGCGGGACAATAGCGGTGCAAATACGGCTGTTGCAGCGACTGCAGCGCCGATTGCACGATGCGGTTCTCGACGATATGCCCCAGGGCCTCGCCATCGACCTCGGCTGCATCAAAACACAAACCAGGACGCTGGTCGCCTTCGAACACTTGCATGCGACGAAACGGCTCCGCCCGCATCGCCTGCACCCGCTCCCAGGCGCCGAGACTGTGCAACAGCGCCGTGCTCAAGGGGTTGAGCGCCGAGACGCGTAAATCTGGCTCGCTATCGGGCGCAAACGCAGCTGTTGCTTGCGCCTCGATAAGCGCAGTGTCTATCCCGCGCGACGCCAGCAGTGCCGCGAGTGTCTCCCCGACCATGCCGCCGCCAATAATCGCCACTTGGTGCTCTTGTCGCATAGTACTAACGCTCGCGCAGGCTCTGGCGGCGCCATTGATCGCCGTCATGGCGCAGCTCGACGGTGGGCCAGAAGTGATAGTCCGGACGCAGCGCCATGGTCCCCGCATGCCCTGTCGGGTAGAGCGTCATCAGGCGCAGATTTTTGCCCGACCCGGCGCCCCCGACGATCTCCAGAAATGCGTCCAAATCTGCCACGGGCTGGCCATCGACTTGGGTAATAAAGCGGTTGCGATACAGACCATCGCGCGCAGCAGGACTACCTGGCAACACAAACCCCACATAGACCCCGTTACCCGTCACGCTCGATTGATAGCCCAGCTCCCACAGCGGCGCTTGCAAATATGCCCCCGCCCAGAACACTACGCGCGGCGTGCCCCGGCGCGGTAGCTCCCACGGCAGCACGGGCAACTCTATAAGTTCGCCATCGCGCAAAATCGTGAGCATCAGCAGTGGCTCAGCACTGAATTCGCGCACGATCTGCTGCGCCCGCACCACCGGCTCGCCGTCTATCGCCAGCACCAGATCACCGACCTGTAGGGCTTGGGCAGCAGGGGCACCGCGATTCACTTCGCGCACAAACAGCACTTGCCGCTGCGCGCCCGAGGCCTCAACAATCGCAGTGGTCCACTCGCGTGGCAGCCCCCGGCGCACGGCATCGGCGAGGGGCATATAGCCGGGGATAAAGCCCGGCACCTTGACCGGTCCGCCGCGCTGATACGCAGCGACTGTCTCTTGCACTGCGCTAATCGGTAGGCCCCAGGTGCCTTCTTGCAGGTCTTGGTCACTCTCGAAGGCATAGCTCGTCCAGAGGGCACTGACCACCCCGCCGCGTCCTAGCAACACGCCGCCAACGGCATTGTTGATGTTGGCGACATCATAGGCATCGATAGGATAGGGCTGAAAGCGCGACACGCCAGGCAAGCTAAACTCTAGCGCCGTCTGGCTGTATTGGGTCACCCGCTGCTGCATGACCTTGCCGTCGAGGTCATAGCCCACCATGAGCACAGGCTCGCTCTCGGACATGAGCAAAGGCGGCAGGGTCACGTTGTCAAAAAGCGCATCGTCGACCTGCAGCAGAGCCAAGTTATACAGCGGATGCAGAAACACCACGCTGGCGGGCAACTGCAAGGTATCAAACAAGGTCACGCGTGCATCCCCCAATGACACCGGTACCGTATTGCGATCTACGGCAATCAAGCCATCGTCCAAGAGCAATCCCGCCCCTGTAAAGTGATTGGCGTAGACGTTATCAATCTCGTGCGGCACATCGAACTCTACCCGCACAACGCGCGGCAGCACGGCATCGAGCAAGGGATCGCCATAGCTGCCCACGAGCGCGTCATCCAGCGCGGGCGCCTCGGCTCTGGGAACCGGCGCCTCGACCAAATCGGGCAGCACGCTGCACTGCCACAACTCCAAGCGCTCGCAGCGGCGCATCGCGAACCACTGCGGCAAGACCTCAATCTGGGCCAGCTGCTCAGCGTGCTCCGCCCCCGGCGCAATATATCGCACCCGCCAGTCCTCGCCAGCGCGGCTATTGACCAGCACTTGCACAAAATCATCAATGCTCTGTACCGGCGTGCCATTGATCGAGGTAATCACCGTACCTGTGCCGATTTTGGCCCGCGTGAGCAAATACCCCGGATCGGCAACCATCACGCCCCGCTGGGGAATATGCATCGCGCGAATCTGCTGCAGACTCATGTCGTGCAACACGCTGTCGCCAAACTCGACAAACACATCCGGCACCATATCGTGCAGGTCGATCACTGGCGCGGCAATGCTCAGCGTCTGCCCATCGCGCCAGATACGCACCGCCACCTCTTCGCCCGCGCGCGGCGCCAACAGGCGTTCGAGCTGCACAAAGTCCACCACGCTGCGCCCGTCGATACTGAGCACAATATCGCCTTCGTTGAGCATCGTCTCTAGGGGAGTACCGCGCAGCACCTGCGCCACGATCAGCAGCCCGGTTGCTTCGGCATTCGCGCTCAGCGCCTCATCGCGAAGGCTCTCCTGCAAGCCAAGGCGTGCTAGATTCACAAAGTTATCATGCCGCATCACCGCCGCCAGGCCGCCACGCGCCGGGGTCTCATCGGCCTGCAGCGACGCCAAGGCATCCTCTACCAACGGCAGGGGCAGGAAAAAGCTCGCCGCCGTGCGCGTGCTGGCGCCCGCATTGAGCGCCACCACATCGCCATCGATATCGATCACTGGCGACCCAGACGAGCCGCCTGAGGTGCTCGACGCAGCCTGGGCATAGAAAGTATTGAAATCGTTGTAGTGATAGCGCCCATAGCGCGGCGCGCCACGATCAACGCGGGCAACGGTGCCCGTGAGGATCGACAACTGCTCGCCGCCGTCAGACCCCAGCACGCGAATCTCCAGACCTCGTCGCAGCTTGTCACTGCGCAGCTCCAGCGCCGGGGGGGTGTGCTGCAATGCCTCGGGGTCATAGCGCATCAAGCCAAAGTCATGCACCGGGTCGCGATACACCGGCACCACCGCCACACGCTCGCGGTTTTGAAAGCTCGCATGCGCCGACAGCGGCCCCAAGCCCACAACATGGCGGTTGGTCAGAATCAGGCCTCGCTCTGCATCCACCACAAAGCCCGTTGCCGTGCTCGTCCCCTGCGATTCGTTGGCAAACGCTCGGTCGTAGGCCAGATCCAAGGACACCACGGCGTCGACGACTTGCGCCACCGTATCGTCCCACGACGGTTCCCGAGTCTGGGCCTGGGCGGCCGTCCACATCAATAGCCCACACAACACGATAGCTCTGCGCATCCAGTTCCCCTCATGGCGTGCAGCGCGTTGAGCGCTGCATTGTTTTTGCATTGTACAATTCATTGCTTTGCATACTGGCCCAATATGAGCGTACGCGCGACGACACAAGTGGAGGCACTGCGCCAGGCCTCGCCCTATATCAACGCTTTTCGCGGCCACACCGTCGTGTTGCACTGCGCGCAGGCAGCACTGTCCCGACACGTGCGCGACCTGGCGCTGCTGCATCAGCTCGGCATCCGCTTGGTCGTCGTCCTTGGCCTACGCCAAACCATAGACCAACACTGGCACGGCGCAGGCCTGTCCGCACCACGCTTTCATCAAGGTCAACGCATTACCTCTACCGAGGCGATCGACCTGATCGCCGCGCTCAATGGACAAGCTCAAGCGACGCTGGCTGCCGCGCTGAGCGTCGGCCTGCCCAACTCTCCGACGGCGGGTATGCGCATCACGGTAGTCCACGGCAACTTTGTCAGCGCTCGCCCTTTGGGGATTCATGATGGTGTCGATTTCGAGCGGACCGGTGTCGTGCGACGCATTGATGCCACGGCAATCAATAGCATTCTCGCCAGTGGTCATATGGTCACCCTCAGCGCGCTGGCGCCCGCGCGCACGGGGGAGAATTACAATTTGCGCAGCGAAGACGTGGCCGCTGAGACGGCCACCGCGCTCAATGCCGACAAGCTGATCTACCTGCTCGATCACGACGGCCCGCAGCAAGACGGCACCCTGCTGCGCCAGTGCACGCCCGCCCAAGCCGAGCACTGGCTGTCTCTGCACCCCGACGCCCCCAGCGCACTCGCCATGCGCATGGGCAACTACGCAGTGCGCCATGGAGTGCGCCGCGTGCAGCTCATTCCGGCAGCAATAGACGGGGGAATTTTGGCAGAGTTGTTCAGCTTCGATGGCTGTGGCACCTTGATAAGTGGTGATGGCTACGACGCGCCTCGCGCCGCACGCGAGCGTGATATTCCCGGCATTGTGGCCCTCATCGAACCCCTACAGCACAGCGGCGTCCTGGTCACGCGCGACGCCCTGAGCGTCTCAACGCATATTGATCACTTTGCTGTAGTAGAACGCGATGGACGCATCGTTGCCTGCGCAGCTTTGTTTGACTACGGCGACTGCGCTGAGTTCGCAAGCCTGGCCACCGATCCGCGTTATCGCAACGATCGCCACGGCGCACGACTGCTCGCCCACCTGATGCAACGGGCGAAAAGCCAAGGCAAAGCCGCCCTGTTTGCCCTCACCACCCAGTCCGTGCATTGGTTTTTGGAGCAGGGATTTCATGTCGTCGATGCCGAGCAGCTCCCCAGCGCCAAACGCACAGCGATGGACCTCAGCCGCCGCTCGCAGGTGCTGTGGCAACCCCTCTGACTTCTCTCGAATCGAAGGCGCACGCTACTTTGCCCAATGCGCGTGTTCATCGCGCGCTAGCTTCAGTTGTCGCGAGACTGGCGGGCCGATAGACTCAGGCCTCCATTTCGACAGAATCTCTCGCTATGACCGCATGGGCTGAAGCCTTACGCCAACACTGGGGCGTTCACGCCACGCTACAACGTCTCGATGGCGAGTTCGATCTCAACTTTCTCGCGGGCGAGTACATTCTCAAAGTCATGCGCCCTGGCTGTGACCTCGCGCTGGTCACTGCGCAGATTGATGTCTTGGCTCACATCGCTGGTACCGCTCCAGAGTTGCCCTGTCCGCGCGTGATGCCATCGCTCAGCGGCCACTGCGTGCTGGCTCTGGAAGACGAGCATGGCGAGCTGTGCTGGGTGTGGGTGCTACAGCGCCTACCGGGGCAGTGCTACGCCACCGCCCCGCACCCTCCTGAGCTGATCCATGACCTCGGGCGCAGGCTCGGGCAGCTTAACCTCGCACTCACCGACTTTCCTGCCCCAGTACGGGATTTCAAATGGAATCTCATGCAGGCCAATTGGATAGGAGAGCATGTACACAGCGTGCAAGACGCCACGCGACGGCACATCATTCACACCCATTTGGCGCGATTTCTCCAGCTTCTCCCGAGGCTACAGCGCCTGCCCCAGCAGTGCCTCCACAACGACGCCAATGACTACAATATTTTGGTCGACAAGGGAACAGGCGGATCAGCACCAGTAAGACGCGTATCGGGAATTATCGATTTTGGCGACCTGTGCTCGGCGCCCAGAGTGTGCGAGATAGCCATCGCCGGCGCCTATATCGTGCTCGATCACCCGCAGCCGCATTCCGCCCTGGTTTCACTGGTCACGGGGTATCACTGCAGCTACCCGCTGAGCACCTCAGAGCTGGACCTGATCTGGCCGCTGCTGCTCACACGTCTGTGCGTGAGCGTGGTGAACTCAGCGCTGATGGCCATCGAGTCGCCCGATGACCCGTATATCCAGATCTCCGAGGCCCCGGCTTGGCGTTTTTTGCAATCCCCGCAAGACGACGCCGCGCTGATCGCGGCCCGCTTGCGCACGGCTTGTGGCCTGCCCGTTGTTGATCAAGCCGAGCGTACTTTGTCGTGGATCCACAGCCAGCGCGGCCAGTTCGCAGAGCTGATCGGGCGCCCGCTACACACACTGCCCGTGCACTCCCTGAGCGTCGAGCACAGCACCACCCCGCAAGACCCCTTCTGCTGTCAGCCCGAAGAAGCGGCTCATCTCGGGCACGAACACGGCGATAGCCTGTGGCTGGGTTATTACCACGAGCCACGGCTGATCTACACCGACGCTGCCTTTCGCCAAGGCCCCTGGAAAGCCAGCGACAGACGCAGCGTACACCTCGCCATAGACCTCTTCGCCCCCGCCGCCACCACGCTCTATGCGCCGTATGCAGGCGAAGTCTTTGCCATCGAAAACCGACAGCGCCCGCTGGACTATGGTGGCTTGGTGATTCTGCACCACCAAAGCCCAGATGGGGAGAGCTTTTACACCCTCTACGGCCATCTCGACCCTGCCTCGATCGCCACGCTGCACCGAGGCCAGCGCATTGATCGCGGTCAAGCGTTTGCCGCACTAGGCGATGTCGCAGTCAATGGCGGCTGGGCGCCGCATGTGCATTGTCAATTGGCGCTAAGCACCGAGGGCATGCAAGCGGACTGGCCGGGCGCCGCCAACCCCGACGATATGGCCTTGTGGAGCGCGCTGTGCCCCAACCCTGCCGCCTTGCTCAATCTGCCCGATGAGCGCCTGCACTACAGCCCCACAGAACACGCCCAAGTATTGGCACAACGCCGCACGCACTTTGCGCGCAACCTCAGCATGAGCTACCGCGAGCCACTCATGCTAGTGCGAGGCTGGCGGCACCATATGTTTGACCAATGGGCGCGCCCTTATCTCGACGCCTATAACAACGTGCCCCACGTCGGCCACGCGCACCCTCGCATCGCCGCCGTCGCCACCGAGCAACTGCGCCGCATCAACACCAACACCCGCTACCTCCACCCCGCCCAAACCGCACTGGCCGACAAGCTGCTCTCCACCCTGCCCGATTCGCTCTCGGTGTGCTATTTCGTCAACTCGGGCTCTGAGGCCAACGAGCTGGCGCTGCGCCTCGCCCGCGCCCATACCACAGCCCGTGGCATGATCACCCCCGATCACGGCTACCACGGCAACACCACGGGCGCGATTGACATCTCCGCCTACAAATTCAACGCCCCCGGCGGCGTGGGGCCGTCTGACTGGGTGCAGTTGATCGACGTGGCAGACGACTACCGCGGGCGCTTTGGGCGCCATGATCCGCATCGCGCGCAAAAATTCGCCGACCTCGTGCTGCCCGCGATCCAAGCCCTGCACAGCCGTGGTCACAGGCTCGCCGGATTTATCGCCGAGACCTTCCCCTCTGTAGGCGGCCAAATCATCCCTCCACAGGGCTACCTACAGCAGGTCTATGCCCATATCCGCGCCGCCGGAGGCGTGTGTATCGCCGACGAGGTTCAGACCGGCTTGGGGCGCTTGGGCGAGTATTACTTTGGCTTTGAACAACAAGGCGTCGTGCCCGACATCGTCGTGCTCGGCAAACCCATCGGCAATGGACACCCCATTGGCGTAGTCGTCACCACTGCCGACATCGCCGCCCACTTTGCCCAAGGGCCAGAGTTTTTCTCCACCTTCGGCGGCTCCACGCTCTCCTGCCGTATCGCCAAAGAAGTCCTGGACATCATCGACGACGAAGCCCTACAAGCCAACGCCAGCGCCATGGGAGCAATATTGATCGACGGCCTGCAACAACTGCAAAGCCAATACGCCTGCATTGGCGATGTCCGGGGGATGGGCTTATTTATTGGCGTGGAATTCATCCACCCCGACGGCAGCGAAGCGAGTGCACTCTGCCAGGATATTAAAGAAGGCCTGCGCGAGCGTCGCATACTCGTCGGCAGCGAAGGCCCTCAGGACAATATCCTAAAAATCCGCCCACCACTGACTATCGAACGCGAGGATGTGGACATGTTGTTGAGTGTATTAGGGCAGGTTTTGGCGTGTAGCGGCAACTCTTATGAATAGGCGTATGTAAACTCCGCTCTCGGCATCAACCCAGACTAGTACACATCTTTTTGATAGCGTTTTTCGTCGCGCAGTTGTTCTAGATAGGCCTGTGCTTCGGAGGCGCTTTTCCCGCCTTGTTCCATCAATACATCCAGCAATGCCTGGTGCACATCTTTAGCCATGCGCTCACCGTCGCCGCACAAATATAGATAAGCGCCCTGCTCTAGCCATTGCACAAGCTCATGGCCTTGTTCGCGAATGCGGTCTTGTACGTAGACTTTGTGTGCCTGATCGCGGCTGAAGGCGAGGTCGATTTTATTGAGTTGACCGGACTTGAGATAGCTCTGCCACTCGACTTGATATAGGAAATCTTGGGTGAAGTGCGGATTACCAAAGAACAGCCAGTTTTTCCCGGTGGCTGCCTGGGCTTCGCGCTCTTGCATAAACGCCCGAAAGGGGGCGATGCCGGTACCCGGCCCTACCATAATGACCGGCGCGCTGGAATCGGGAAGGCGAAAGTGTTCGTTTGGCTCAACGTAGACGCGCACGGTGTCACCGGCTTGCAGTTGCCGCCCCAAGAACCCTGAGCACGCGCCGAGGTGGTCGCGATCGAAAGCTTCGTACTCGACAACGCCCACGGTCAGGTGTACTTCGTTCTCGACTTCTGCTTGACTGGAGGCAATCGAGTAGAGACGCGGCTGTAGCTTGCGCAGGCAATCAACAAAATCGTTTGCGCTGATTTGCGCCGCCGGATATTGGTGGACCCAATCATAAACCTGCCGCTCCTGCATCGCTTGGCGCAAGGCGGTTTTGTCGCTGACTAGGGCACTGAGCGCAGGATCCTGAACCAGTGCAGCATAGCGCTCGACAAACCCAGGGTGGGCGCGGCTCAGCTCGAAGTCTTGTATCAATGCGTCTCGGAGGGATTTGTCCCCGACACTCGCGTTGGGATCCAGTTTCAGGGCGGAGAGCAAAGCATCGACTTCGGCTGGATGGTTCTCGCAATAGACGCCCAGCGAGTCGCCCACGCGATAGCTCAGGCCCGAGCCGTCGAGGTCGATCTCGATGTGACGCACGTCTTTGATGGAATCGCGCCCCGTGATCTTTTGGACGGCGCTGACTTCGGCAACCAATGGATTTTTCTTGCTGTATGGCGACGGGGCTGCGCCAGCGGCCGCACCGGGAAACGCCAACACTTGCGCCGAAGCCGGAGGCGATTGCAAAAACGGCTCTAGCGCTGTCAGCGCATCATTGACCCAAGCATCGCTGTAGTCTTCATAGTCGACATCAAGCGCGACTTTTTGCAAGGCTACACTGGCTCCGAGGGCTTGTAAGCGCTCTTCAAAGTCCGTGGCCGTTTGGCAATAGAACTCATAGCTGGAGTCCCCCAGGCCCAACACAGCGACTTGCAGCCCATCGAGCTGAGGCGCTTTTTTGGCGTGTAAGAACTGATGCAGCTTGACGGCGGACTCTGGCGGCTCGCCCTCGCCGTATGTCGAGACAACAATAGCCAAGCAGCTTTCGTTTTTGAGCTGATTGGGCTTGTAGTCGGCCATATCCAGCAACTTCACGGCCAGGCCGCGCTCTTGGGCCGATGTCGCCAGGGCTTGAGCGACGCCTTTGGCGTTGCCTGTTTGCGATCCGTAGAGAATGGTCAGCGGTGCATCGGCGGCAGCGGCTGTCTGGACACTGGGCGCGGCATTGGAGCTAGCGGCAAGGTAGCCACTCAGCCATGCCTGCTGCACGGGGTTCAAGCTCCCCATCAGCGTCTGGAACTGCTGGCTCTGCTCAGCATTGAGAGGACTAAGATCGTTTTGCAAAGGGTACACAGCCTGCTCCTCTTCGGATAAGCATCAAAATTTATGCGTGAAAGTCAGTTTTTGAGACCTTCACTTCTGCCACCACGCCGGTGCGAATCACAAAGTCGCCAAAGCCTTCGTCTGCGTCGCGCTGCGCGGCCCACAGACCAATCAGCGGATCGAGTGCGTCCAAGATGGCGTCTTCGCCAATATTCTCGCGATAGAGTTTGGGGATGCGGGTGCCAATGCGGTTGCCGCCCAAGTGCAGGTTGTATTTCCCTGGGCCTTTGCCCACCAAGCCGACTTCGGCCAGCATGGCGCGGGCGCAGCCATTGGGGCAGCCCACAACGCGCAGCACGATATGCTCCTGAGCCATACCATGCTTGGCGAGCAGCTCCTCGACAAGGCCAATCAAACGCGGCAAATAGCGCTCCGACTCCGCCATCGCCAAGGGACAAGTCGGCATCGCCACACAAGCCATCGAATGCAGCCGCTGCGCAGAGTAGGTATCGTCGAGCAGCCCGTGCTCGCGGGCCAGAGTCTCGATCTGTGCGCGCTCGTCGGCGGCAACGCCAGCGATGATCAAGTTCTGGTTGGCGGTCATGCGAAAATCGCCCTGGTGGACCTCAGCGATCTTGCGTATGCCCGTTTTCAGGGCTTTGCCGGGGTAGTCCAAAATGCGGCCGTTGAGCAGAAACACTGTCAGGTGGTGCTTGCCGTCGATTCCTTCGACCCAGCCAAAGCGATCACCCCGCGTCGTAAAGGCATAGGGACGGCTCGGCTCAAACGTCACACCTGCGCGCTTCTCTACCTCGGCCTTAAAGACATCAATACCGACCCGATCGAGGGTGTATTTGGTCTTGGCGTTTTTACGATTCGCGCGATTTCCCCAGTCGCGCTGCACGGAGACCACGTGCTCGGCAATCGCCAAGGTGTTCTCAAGGCTCACAAAGCCAAAGTCATCGGCCTTGCGCGGATAGGTGGCCGTGTCGCCATGCGTCATGGCCAGACCGCCGCCGACCAGCACATTGAAGCCCACCAATTGCCCCGCCTCCGCGATCGCCACAAAGTTCAGGTCATTGGCGTGCACGTCGACTTCGTTATTGGGGGGGATCGATACGGTGGTTTTGAATTTGCGCGGCAGGTATGTTTCGCCCAGTATCGGCTCTTCGGTGGTTTTGGCTTTAACGCCATCGAGCCAGATTTCGACATAGGCCTTGGTCTGGGGCAGCAGATGCTCGGAGATGGCTTTTGACCACTCGTAGGCCTGCTGGTGCAGCGCTGACTCGACGGGGTTGGTGGTGCACAGCACATTGCGGTTAACATCTCCAGCGGTGGCAATCGAGTCGATGCCCACACCGTTGAGCACCTGGTGCATGTCTTTGATATCGGGCTTGAGTACCCCGTGGAATTGAAACGTCTGGCGCGTGGTCAGGCGAATGCTGCCGTATTGGGTGAATTGCTCCGCAAAGCGATCAATCGCCAGCCACTGCTCCGGCGCGATAATGCCCCCTGGCATACGCGCACGCAGCATGACATTGTGCAGCGGCTCGAGCTTTTGCTCGGCGCGCTCTGCACGAATATCACGATCATCCTGCTGATACATGCCATGAAAGCGGATCAGCTGAAAGTTATCGGGCGAAAACCCCCCGGTAGTGCGGTCTTGCAGATCGTCGGTAATGGTCCCGCGCAGAAAATCACTCTCGCGCTTGAGACGTTCATTGTCCGCAAGCGGCGCGGCATCGGGATCGAGCAAGGTGGCGACGTTGTGAGGCATAGGTCTCGGCCAGATAAGGCACGGGCCAGCAGACCCGTGCAAAGAAAAAGAAAACCTAGGGCTTAAGAGGGCAGTTTGGTATAGCGCAAGTAGGGGAGCTTGGCGTCGAAATCACCAAATTTTTCCTTCGCTGCGTCGTTATCCACCGTAGGCGGAATAATCACGTCTTCGCCCGTGACCCAGTTGGCGGGGGTCGCTACGCCATGCTTGGCTGTCGTCTGCAGCGCATCGAGGGCGCGCAAGACTTCGGCGAAGTTACGGCCCACCGTCATCGGGTAGGTCATGATGAGCTTGACTTGCTTGTCTGGCCCGATGATAAAGACCGAGCGCACGGTAGCGCTGTGCGCAGGCGTGCGGCCATCGGGGAGATAGGCTTCGGCGGGCAGCATGTCAAACGCCTTTGAAACGGCCAGCGAGTCGTCGGCGATAATCGGAAAACCGGCCTTGGCACCCGCGACTGATTCAATGTCGGTTTTCCATTTTTTGTGCTCTTCCACGCCATCGACAGACACGCCGATGACCTTGGTGCCACGCGCTTCCCACTCGGCACTGAGCTGTGCGACAGCGCCAAACTCTGTGGTGCACACTGGGGTGAAATCTTTGGGGTGAGAGAACAAAATCGCCCAGCTATCACCAACAAAATCGTGCAGCGACAAAGCGCCGTGGTCGGTCACGACGTCGAGATTGGGGATAGTATCGTTGATGCGTAGGCCCATAACGGTGCTCCTGAAATATGGCAAAGTGGCGATGTGCTATCGCCGATAGGGGTATTTCAGCAAAAAACCGCTACTTCGCTCAGCGTCTTTAGGCATAAGCTTATGCTGGCCTAGTGACTTGAAATGAGCGCGACGGCCCCATACCTCTTCACCTCTTCACCTCTTCGCTGGCACACTCCGGCACTCGCGCCCAAACAACGCCAGCCCGAGTAGCACCAAACTGAGCAGCACCAAA
Organism: uncultured Granulosicoccaceae bacterium; assembly: GCA_937921805.1. Classification (GTDB taxonomy): domain Bacteria; phylum Pseudomonadota; class Gammaproteobacteria; order JABXHR01; family JABXHR01; genus CAKZUS01. The sequence continues at coordinate 1,209 of CAKZUS010000266.1, read as the reverse complement.
CCGAGCATATAGATATGATTGACTGGAAAGACGTTATTCATCGCGCCAATGGCAACAATCTTCCCTCTTCGCGACGCGATGAGCGCAGCGATGCACAATGGCGAGAAGTTCTGAGCGAAGAGCAATACCAAATCACCCGTCGCGGTGGCACTGAGCGCGCTTTTAGCTCAGGCTCCTGCACCTTGTTTGAGCCGGGGCGCTATCACTGCGTTTGTTGCTCAGGATTGCTGTTCGACGCGCAGGCCAAGTTCGACTCTGGCAGTGGATGGCCGTCTTTTACAACGCCTGCTCGCGACAATGGCATCGACTATATCCTCGACAATAGCCACGGCATGCAGCGCATCGAAGCGCGCTGTAGCGACTGTGATGCGCATCTGGGGCATGTTTTCCCTGATGGCCCGGCGCCCACTGGACTGCGGTACTGCATGAATGCGCTGTCGATGGAGAAATCTGAGGAGTAGAGATCTGGGGCTTTCGAGGGGACGCGGGGAGGAAGTGGTGGGACTTACTGGACTTGAACCAGTGACCCCAGCAATGTGAATGCTGTGCTCTACCAACTGAGCTAAAGTCCCAAGCCGTGCATTATGCCATGCTTCCTCGCCCACTGCCAGCGCAAGCGCGAAGAGGGCTTTTGTCTGCCAAAAGCAATACCCAGCGTTAGTTGTTCATGATACCTTTTGATGAGATCCGTTGCGCTGTGAGCCGCGAATAGAGCGACTTTGAGCGTGCCGGCGGCTACCCAGCAAAGGAGGAAATCATGCAGAAATCGCTGCACATCGTGCCCGAAAAATGTACCGGCTGCTTGCAATGCGAGTCAGCCTGCTCATTTAACGCCGAGGGGCTATTCAATACCGCCAAGTCGCGCATCAAGGTCTTCAGCTTTCATGACGAGGGGCGCTTTGTTCCCTACACCTGCACCCAGTGCGATGAAGCCTGGTGCATGCACGCCTGCCCTGTCGAGGCGATTGTGCTCAACGCCGCCACGGGAGCCAAAGAAGTTCTCGAAGACGTGTGCGTGGGCTGCAAGGTCTGCACTATCGCCTGCCCGTTTGGCACGGTGAACTACAACGCCGACAGCGGCAAAGTCGTCAAATGCGATCTGTGCGGCGGCGATCCACAATGTGTCGATGCCTGCCCAACGGGCGCCATCACCTATATAGACGCCGACGCCACGGGCTACGACCGCATGCGCGCCTGGGCTGAGAAAAC
>CAKZUS010000265.1 GCA_937921805.1 uncultured Granulosicoccaceae bacterium | reverse complement strand
GCTCTAGGCGAGTACGCACATCGTTGGTCAGTGTTTGCAATTGGGTTGTGGTTTGTTCAATCGCCAACTGGCCATCAGAGACACTGTCTTGCAGTGCAAGCTCTAAATTGCGCCGTACTTGACCCAGCGTGATGTCCGATTGTTGTAAGCCCTCTTGTATGGTGCCGCTTAGCGAAGTCGCGGCCTCGCCGAGTTTGTCGATCAAGCCCGCTTCTTGTTCGCTTAAACGCTGTGCGAGCTCGCCCAACTGCGCATCGACCCGACCGGCCTCGTCCGCCAGCGTCTGCCGAAATGCTTGCAGCGTTGCATCAAGCCGCTGGCCTGCCGCCACTTGTGATGCGCTCAGCTCATTGCGCACGGCCTCGATTTGCTGCGTGGTGTCAGTGCGCACAGCGTCGATCTGCGTCGTCGTCGCCTCGCTCAAGGCGGCCGCGCTGGCACGCTGGGCTTCGGTCGCCGCTGTGGTTGCCGCGCTAGATTGTTGGAGCGATACTTCCGATTGCTGATAGACATAGGCCGCCGCGCCCAATGCCGCCGCAGCGAGCAATAGTGCGATGACCGCGACGATTAACGCCGCACCACCGGAGCGTGCGGGAGGGGCTTCGGGCGGGGCGCCCACCTCGGAGTTTTTTTTCACAGTTGTCTCTCGTAGAAAGTTAAATATTCGTAAACTGGTGTAGAGCGGCGAGTTGTCCGGAATCTCCCGGACAATCGGGGACGATGACCTGGGTAAAGCCTTGGTCCAAGGCAAAGCGGCGATTGCGTTGGCTTTGGACGATTAACGGCAGGCTAACAAGGCGCCTCTGAACTGGGCCTGACATCTGCAGGAGGTTCGTCAGTGCCTCATCGCTGCCACAAAGCACGATATCTATAGCTTGTTCGGTCAGCCATTGTTGCAATTTTTGATCGCTATGAGTGGGACATTGGCGGCGGTATACGGCATGCAAGTCAACGCGCCAGCCGCGCGCGCGTAGCGCTGTGGGGAGCCAATCGCGGCCCTCGGCGCCGCTAATTATCGCCACATGGTGCTGCGACGCGTCAAAGCGGTGCTCAATCAGCGCCAACACGCCTTCGCTGGTATGGGTATCGGGTATTGCGGCTGTCACGCCTATCTCTGCAAGTGCGGCTGCAGTGGCCTCGCCGATAGCAATAGTGTCTATTTCGGCCTGCCACAGACTCGGTGCAGCGAAGCGCACGGCATGGGCGCTTAAAACCACTCGCAAGGTACAAGCAGAGGCCAACTCAGGGTGCGCTAGCGGAACGATGTCCAGGGCGGGGCAGCACAGGGCATGGTGACCGGCCTGCGACAGGGCCTCGCAGAGGCTGTGCGTTTGATGGGCCGCGCGCGTGACAAGAACCTGGGCCATGTTTTAGTGCGCAAGCAGCTCCGCCGCGCCCAGCTCTAGCAGTTGGCGGGCGACATCATCGCCAATGCGCTGTGCATCGTGTAGGTGTCCGCGCGCCTCTGCGTGCAGAATGACCTGCCCATCGGCAGACCCCACGAGGCCACGCAAGTGCAGCTGCTCTGCGTCGAGCTGAGCAAAGCCCCCAATAGGCGTCTGGCAGCTGCCATTGAGCGCGGCATTAATCGCGCGCTCTGCCTCGACGCAGGCCGCTGTGCGTGGACAGTGCAGCGAGCGCAGCACTGCCAGCAGCTCGGTGTCATCACTACGACATTCAACGCCGATAGCGCCTTGACCAATCGCTGGCAACAGCGTGTCGAGGCGTTGGCGAATGCGATCATGAAATCCCAAGCGCTCTAGACCGGCGCAAGCGAGCACGATGCCGTCATAGTCTCCGGCGTCGAGTTTGGCTAAGCGGGTATTGATGTTGCCGCGTAAGAACTTGATGTCAAGATGTGGGTAGAGCGCTAAGATTTGGCACTGGCGGCGCAGGCTGCTAGTACCGACAACCGCGCCAGCGGGCAACTCATCGAGCGATGCATAGCGCTCGCTGACCCAAGCATCGTAGGGGGATTCGCGCGGCAAGATCGCTGCAAGGCATAAGCCCTCTGGCAGTTGCGCCGCCATGTCTTTCATGGAGTGCACCGCAAGGTCGGATTCGTTATCAAAAAGAGCACGCTCTAACTCTTTGACAAATAAGCCCTTACCTCCAATTTTTGCCAGCGGCTGATCAATAATACGATCGCCCTGGGTTTTAAATTTGTGCAGAACGATCTCGTGCCCCCCCATCTGAAGCAGGGCCTGCTGAACGTGCTCGGCTTGCCAGAGGGCCAGTGGACTGTGGCGGGTGGCGATGCGTAAGGTGCGGGACATGGGTTCGCTCAATGGAACGGCAAACTGCAAATGATAGACTGTGTGGCGAATCAAAAGGGTAAGAAGCCATGTCACAACTATGGGGCGGACGTTTTGCAGAGAGTACTGATGCCTTTGTGCAAGAGTTCACCACGTCGATCGGATTTGATCAACGCTTAGCACGATACGATATTCAAGGCTCGGTGGCGCATGCGCGCATGTTGGCCAAGATTGGTGTCATTACTGACCAGGATCGCGACGATATCGAGCGCGGGCTGGCGCTTATTGCCAGCGAGATCGAAGCGGGTAGTTTTGCTTGGTCGGTTGCACTAGAAGACGTGCACATGAATATCGAAGCGCGCCTGACTGAGCTGGTCGGCGACGCCGGCAAACGACTGCACACAGGGCGCTCACGCAATGACCAGGTCGCGACGGATATCCGCCTGTATCTGCGTGATGCCATTGCGGTATGCACGGCCGAGCTAGAACGTTTGCTGCGCGGCATTGCGACGCTGGCGGGCGCACATACTGACGTCGTGATGCCTGGGTTTACACACCTGCAGACCGCGCAGCCCGTGAGCTTTGGGCACCACTTGTTGGCCTGGTTCGAAATGCTGATGCGCGACGCTGAACGCCTCGATGATTGCGCCAAGCGGGTCAATGTTATGCCCTTGGGCGCGGCGGCCTTGGCCGGAACCTCCTATCCGATTGATCGGGCCTATACCGCTGAACTGCTGGGCTTTGATCGCCCGGCGGCCAATTCTTTGGATGCCGTGAGTGATCGTGATTTTGCCATTGAGTTCTGTGCCAGTGCTGCCTTGTGCATGATGCACCTGTCGCGTATTGCCGAAGAGCTGGTGAACTGGGCCTCGACGCAGTGGCAGTTTGTCGATCTGCCCGATCGCTTCTGCACGGGGTCGAGCATCATGCCGCAGAAGAAAAACCCCGACGTACCCGAGTTGGTGCGCGGCAAGTCTGGGCGGGTATATGGTGCATTGATGAGCCTGCTTACGCTGATGAAATCCCAGCCGCTGGCCTATAACAAAGACAACCAAGAAGACAAAGAGCCGCTATTCGATACCATCGATACGCTGTTGGGCAGCTTGCGTGCCTTTGCCGATATGATCCCCAACATTCAGCCGCGCGCAGACGTGATGCGAGAGGCGGCGTCCAAAGGTTTTGCCACCGCGACAGATCTGGCGGATTATTTGGTGCGCAAAGGAGTCGCGTTTCGCGATGCCCACGAAATTGTGGGGTCTGCCGTGGGCTACGCTGTGAGCCAAGGCGTTGATCTGGCTGATCTTGAGCTTGCTACGCTGCAAGGCTTTGGCGCCATGATTGAGGCCGATGTGTTTGATATCTTGACTCTTGACGGGGCGCTTGCGAGTCGCGATCACTATGGCGCCACGGCGCCCAATCAGGTGGCAATGGCCGCTAAAACCGCTCTGGAACGAGTGGAGCGCCGATGCGCACGCTGAGTCTTCTTGCGCTGTTGTGCGCGCTGGTCGCCTGCGGCAACAAAGGCCCGCTGTATTTGCCCGATGCCCCTTCTGATGAGAGCTCTGAGAGGACTGTATGAATCTTCCTGCCCTGGTCCATTCGCGCGATGGCGCGTTATTTGTTGAAGACTGCGCGCTAGCGGACATCGCTGCGCAGTTTGGCACGCCAAGTTACGTCTACTCGCGCGCACGCATTGAGCACAACTGGCGCGAGATTCAAGACGCCTTGCCCCATGCGCGATTGTGCTATGCCGTCAAAGCGAACTGCAATCTTGCCGTGCTTAAGGTCCTGGCGCAGCAAGGGGCGTATTTTGACATCGTGTCGCTGGGAGAGCTAGAACGCGTGCTGGTCGCTGGCGGACGGGCGGAGCAGATCGTGTTTTCAGGGGTGGGTAAGCGTGCAGATGAAATAACGCGCGCGCTAGAGCTGGGCATTGCTTGCTTTAACGTCGAGTCTGAAGCCGAGTTGGTCGTTCTCAATCGCCTTGCCGCCGAGAACGATCGCCGCGCCAAGGTGTCGTTGCGGGTGAATCCCGACGTCGATGCCGGCACCCACCCGTATATTTCCACGGGCCTCAAAGACAATAAGTTTGGCATTGGCGTCGAGCAGGCGCGCACGGCCTACCGCGACGCTCAGGCGATGAGTCACCTGGATGTCTGCGGTATCGACTGTCATATTGGCTCTCAGCTGACCCAGATTGAGCCGTATTTGGCTGCGCTGGATTGTTTATTAGCGTTGGTAGACGAGCTACGACAAGACGGTATTGATATCAGCCATATTGACTTGGGCGGGGGCTTTGGCATCCAGTACCAAGACGAGCAGCAGTTTGCGATGCGCGAATGGGCCGATGCCATTATGCCGCGCCTAGAGGGCCGAGGCATGGCGCTATGGCTGGAGCCAGGGCGCCGTGTTGTGGGCGATGCGGGCCTACTGCTGACCCAAGTGCACTACCTCAAGCAAAATGGCGATAAGCACTTTGCCGTGATTGATGCGGCGATGAATGACCTGATTCGCCCCGCTTTGTATAGCGCTTGGCAGCAGATCGTAGAAGTCGCGCCCTCCAGCACTGCGGTGCTACGCGACTACGACGTGGTTGGCCCCGTGTGCGAATCGGCCGATTTTTTGGGCAAGTCGCGTTCGCTGCGCGTCGAGCAAGGCGACTACCTCGCCGTGCTGGGCTCGGGGGCGTATGCCTTTGGCATGGCGTCTAACTACAACACCCGCGCACGGGCCTGTGAGCTGATGGTCGACGGCGCGCAGACCCACGTCGTGCGTCGCCGCGAAGCACTGGAGTCACTCTGGGCCTTGGAGTCTGTGCTGCCATGAGTAAAACGCTGGCGTTTAGCAAAATGCACGGCTTGGGGAACGACTTTATGGTCATCGATGCCGTGCGCCAACAGATTGAGCCGACGCCCGCACAGATCCGTAAGTGGTCGGATCGGCATACGGGAGTTGGGTTTGATCAGCTCTTGCTGGTTCAGGCCAGCGATACGCCAGAGGCCTTGTTTCGCTATCGCATTTTTAACGCCAATGGCAGCGAAGTTGAGCACTGTGGCAATGGCGCTCGCTGCTTTGCGCGCTTTGTGACAGAAAAAGGCCTGTGTAGCGCCACGACCATTCCCGTCGCGACCTGTAACGGGCGTATTGAGCTGGAGCTAGAAGGCGATGCGGTGCGGGTGGATATGGGGCAGCCGCGCTTTGCGCCGCAGTGTTCGGCGTTTGATGCGGCCAGCGCCGCTGATCACTACGAGATAGAGACCGAGCAGGGCAGGCATTCCATCGGCGTAGTATCAATGGGTAACCCACATGCGGTGCTGCAAGTCGATGATGTGGAGACTGCACCGGTGTCGACACTCGGGCCGTTGATAGAACAGCATCCGCGCTTTGCACAGGGCGTCAATGTGGGTTTTTTGCAGATCATCGACCGCCAGCAGGGGCGTCTGCGCGTTTGGGAGCGCGACGTAGGAGAGACTCAAGCTTGCGGTACGGGAGCTTGTGCAGCGATGGCGGTAGGGGTGCGCTGGGGGGTGTTCGATCACCATGTTGACTTGCAACTACGCGGTGGGCAGCTAGGGTTGCAGTGGCAGGGCGCTGCACTGACAATGCGTGGCGCGGCGAGCTTTGTTTACGATGGGACGATTGATTTATGAGTACAGAGACAGGGGAAAGCGCGGTGGCGGTAGAACAAGAGAAGCTTGAGTCCGTCGAGCCAGCCCAATTGGTGAGCGCAGAGCAGGTAGGTGAGTACTTGAAAAATCATCCCGATTTTTTTGTTGAGCACACCGCCTTGCTCGACGAGCTTGTACTGCCGCATCAGCGTGGCACGGCGGTGTCTCTGGTAGAGCGCCAAGTGCAGCAGCTACGCCAGCGCAAAAATGCCCTAGAGCACCAACTCCATCAGTTGCTGCACATCGCGCGCGATAACGAGCGCATCGCGCGGCAGATGCATCATTTTGCGGTGGAGCTATTGCACGTCGGCAACCGCGACGAGCTGATAGCGATGGTGCGCGAACAAGCGCTGCGGCAATTCCGTGCTGATGAGTTTGTATTGCTGCTGATTGACGAGCACAACGGCGTATTAGACTTGCGCGGGAGCACCAAGGTCTTGCCTGCCGATGCGCCTTTGCTAGCCCCCTTCGCGCCCTTGCTGCACAAGGGCAACCCGCAGTGCGGGCGCATCAGCGCGGAGCAACGCCAGTTGCTGTTCAATGACGAAGACCTACAGTCCAGCGCGGTTATTCCCTTGAGTGCAGGGCGTTCACTAGGCTTACTGGGCTTGGCGAGTCTTGATGCGGATCATTTTGCGCCCGATAAAGGCGGCTTGTTTTTGCAGCAATTAGGCGAACTAGTCAGCGCCGCGTTGGCCCGTTCGCAAGAGGCTTGCGCAGAAGAGATGGCTGACTAGGCGCTAGTTATTCGGCACTAGTTAATACTCAAGGCTGCAAATCAGCGCCTGAGATCGGGCGATAGATCGGGCGATACTGCGCATAGCGCCCGCAGCGTGTAGGGAGTCGCTGGTAGCCTTGCTCCGGTGTGCTCCAGTGCTCGGGGCCGTCAAAGATGAGGACTGCCTCGCCAATGCACAGCGCCGGTCCCGTGTCTCCGTGTGTAATAGACACTGTTGCGTCCACCCATTCGACGCCCATGGCCCAACTGCCGCTGCGAGAGCGCATCCAGCGCAACCACGCCCAGCCTTGCCCTGCAATATGCAAGATGTCACCGGGCCAGAGCTGAGGTACTGCCGCGTTGTTGGGGCGGTTGATAAGCATTGCGCCGTGCGTGCTGATATTGTCGTACTGCCAGCTTGCCAAGAGCGTTGGTACGGTGTCTTCGGGGGCTGCTTGGGCTTGTTCGTCCCACTCTTCAATATCTTCAGCAGTTTCCTCTGTTGCCCCCTCAGCGAGCTTGAGTAGGGCGCCCCAGTGCTGGTCAAACACGACGCCATCGCGGCGCGTCCAGCGCGGCTCACAGCGCTCGATCTGGCTGTAGACGCGCCGTAGCACATGCTGTGTTGTGGCATCGACATCGAGGTTGCGCAGGGCCTCGGTCTCAATGGTATAAGCGGGGTTTGGCGCAAAGTAGGCCCGCTGCGGCGCGCCGTTTTGATTAAGAAAGTGATAGCGGC
>CAKZUS010000264.1 GCA_937921805.1 uncultured Granulosicoccaceae bacterium | reverse complement strand
GACAACAGCTCGCATTGCAGTTGCGCGTACAGCGGTAATTGCTCATTAGCCAGCGCCTGAAAGGCCTCCACCGTGATCATGCTGAGGCCTCCAAGGTGGTGCTACCGTAGCAGTGCCACATCATCAGCGCCGCCGCACTGCGGTACGGGCTCCAGTCTTGCGTCAAGGCTTCAAATTTTTTCCCGCGCAGCGTGCTTGCCTCCAGGCCTTTGAGCTGGGCATAGGCTTTTTGAATCGCCAGATCATCGGCAGGCCACATATCGCGCCGCCCCTCAGCGAACATCAGATAAATTTGAGCACTCCAGCGCCCCAAACCCCTTACCGCGACAATTTTCTCTACAGCGCTGTCATCGTCTAGCTGCGGCAAGAGTGCAAAATCCAGCGCCCCCGTCGCCACGTGTGCGGCCAAGTCTTTGGCATATTCGGCCTTGCGTCCCGACAGCCCCCACTCCCGCAGTTGCGTGGTTGCCAACACCGCCTCGGGGGTGGGGACCTCGCCGAGGCCCGCCTGCACGCGCTGCCAGATGGTCGCCGCAGCGCGCGTTGAGAGCTGCTGCGAGACGATAACAGCGAGCAAAGTCGCAAATCCCGGCTCACGGTGCCGCGTCGGCGGCGGGCCAAGTGTCGCAAGCGCTTTGGCGAATGAAGGGTCCCTGCGCGCGAGCGCGTCGAGGTCGTCGTTAAGTTGCTGCTGACTGAGTCCCATTAGATCCACACCATTGCTGCTGAAGCGAGTAAAAGCGCCGCCATCACGGCATTAAACCCCCGCCAAGCCCGTTCGCTGCGCAGTAATACTGCGAGGCCCGTACCGGCGCAGGTCCAAAAAACACACACAAAAAGATTAATACCGCTGAGCGCGCTGCCCAGACGCCAGGCTTCTGCCGCTGGCGACAGCCCACCGGGGTAGCTTGCCACAGCTGCGACCGCAACGGCCCAGATTTTAGGGTTCACCCACTGAAAAGCCAACGCATGCCCAAAGCGCATGGGACGCTCAGTCGCTGCCTGAGCTATTGGCTGGGGTACGGCCCGAGCTGCAGGCGGCTGACGGCGCAACATCCTCCAGGCCAGCCAAGCAATCCAAGCGCTGGCAAGGCTTTGCAGCACGATAGGCGCCACAGCCAACAACAGCGCCCCCACTCCCCAAGCTGCGACCGCGCCGATCACGCCGACCCCCAGCACCACACCGAGCAAGTGCGGCACACTCGCCACAAAGCCAAAGCGTGCCCCCGAATGGGTCAGCAAAATCACATTCGGTCCCGGACTAAACAACCCTGCAAAGACAAAGAGATACAGCGGATCACTCAGCACCACGCGCGGCCTTAGCGCTCGCGAGCCAAACGCGCCGAGAGAACACTGCCCGCCAGGCAAAAGCCGCCCATCGCGAGAATCAGCCCAAGATACGACACACCCCAGTCGATCAAAATCCCCGTCACGCCCGGCCCCAGTGCGGAGCTGAACACCATCATTGCTGTCACCAGCGCCCGAATACTACCCAGGTGCTTCACCCCGTACAGCTCGGGCCATATCGCACCAAACAAGGCCGAAGAGAACCCATACGACATTCCCAAGATCCCGAGCGACACATAAGCACCTAGTGCTGAGGAGAAGCCCCACAGGCTCGTACAAGCCAGCGCCAAGGGCAGCAAAAAATACGGCAACAAGCGCACAGCGGAGTAGCGATCAATCAATACCCCGCTGACCAAACCCGAGAGAATCGTCGCTACCGCCATCACCACAAATGCCGTCGCAAAAGTGCCCGATGGCCACGCCCGAAGCGTCTCTAAGTAGTCCTGATGAAAGAAAAGAGTCGTGCCCACAAACGCAGGGGTCAGCACGACTAGACACAGGCCCCAGAAACGCCCTGTGCGCACGACTTCGCTGCGGGTCCAATCTCGCTCCGCGACCCGCTTCGCTACCGGGTCACTATGGCGCGGTTGGCGCGGCACCCGCAGTAACTGCATCGCCACTGGCAGCGCCAGGACTAGCAGCAGCACCGCGCCGCCCCACCACACACTGCGCCACGAGAAATACCCTAGCAACATCACCACGCACAGCGGAAAAACCGCCTCGCCAAGCTGATGCCCCATCGCCACCAACGACACGGCCATCCCCCGCTGACCGCTATACCAGCGCCCCATTGCCGTCGAGGCAATATGCGTCAGCATGCCCTGCCCAAAGAGGCGTAGCCCATACAGTGAGATGCCTAGCCCCAGTACCGTGTCGGTCCAGGCCATCATGCCCCCCGCCACGGCCAGCGCTGGAAAGACCAGCACCAGAGTTGCGAGCAAACGCCAATGATCGACGATGCGCCCTAGCTGCGACAGGGTCGCGGCGCTGGCAAGTGTAGCGAGCATATACAGCCCCCCAAACTCGCCGTGGCTCAGGCCAAAATCCGCCCGAATCTCTGCGCCAAACAGCGAGATAAAGAAGGTCTGACCAAAAGAGGAACAAAAAGTCAGCCACAAGCCACCGGCCACCCAGCGCTGGTTGGCGAGGATAAAGGCGCCATAGTTCATGGATGCATGCTCAGCTTTAAGCCCACGACACCGATCACGATCAGCCCCACGCACA
>CAKZUS010000263.1 GCA_937921805.1 uncultured Granulosicoccaceae bacterium | reverse complement strand
GCCTCAGGAAGAACCTCTGCACCAGGAATCAGCGCTGGAATCTGCGCTGCCAGATATTGCACTGCAAAGTGCCTCGCTGGATATCTGGGACAAAAAGTACCGACTCAAAACCAAATTTGGCGAGCCTGTAGACAGCGATGTCGACGCGAGCTACCAGCGCGTTGCCCGTGCCTTGTCAGAGGTCGAGACTAGCGAAGAGAAGCGCGAACACTGGTATCAGCGCTTTTTGTGGGCGCTGCGCCAGGGCGCTATTCCCGCTGGACGCATCACTTCGAATGCGGGCGCACTGGCCCACAAGCCCGCCACCTCCACCATCAACTGCACCGTCTCGGGCACGGTGGGGGACTCGATGGACGACATTCTGGCCAAGGTGCACGAAGCGGGTATGACCCTCAAAGCCGGTTGCGGCATTGGCTATGACTTCTCGACGCTGCGCCCGCGTGGCGCCTATGTCTCCGGTGCGGGCGCGCATACCTCTGGTCCCTTGTCATTCATGGACATCTTCGATTCCATGTGCTTTACCGTCTCCTCGGCCGGCGGGCGGCGCGGCGCGCAAATGGGCACCTTCGACGTGCGCCACCCCGATGTACTGGAGTTCGTCAAAGCCAAGCGCGAGAACGGGCGCCTGCGTCAGTTCAATTTGTCTTTGTTGATCACGACAGACTTTGTCGAAGCCGTCAAAAACGACACTGACTGGCAACTCGCCTTCCCGGTGCGCGAGCGCGAGTTGGAAGAGTGCGAAAACCTCATTTGGCGCGACTGGCCCAATAGCGAAGACTACGTCTGCAATGAGCAAGGCCTGGTCGCCTGCAAAGTGTATAAGACACTCAAGGCGCGCCGTCTGTGGGACCTGATCATGGCCTCGACGTATGACTTCGCTGAGCCGGGCTTCATTTTGATCGACAAAGTCAACGAAATGAACAACAACTGGTTCTGCGAAGACATCCGCGCAACCAACCCCTGCGGCGAGCAGCCCTTGCCCGCTTACGGCGCTTGCTTGCTCGGTTCGATCAATCTCACCCGCTTTGTCGCCAAGCCCTTCACTGCAGAGGCCAGCTTCGACTGGGATCGCTACCGAGAAGTGGTCAAAGTGTTTACCCGCATGCTCGACAACGTCGTCGAGATCAACGGCTTGCCGTTAGAGCGACAACGCGAAGAGATTTACCGCAAACGCCGCCACGGCATGGGCTTCTTAGGTCTAGGCTCGACGCTGACCTTGCTCGGCAAACGCTATGGCGAGGCCGACTCGGTGGCCTTTACCGAGCGCGTCGCCAAAGAAATGGCTGTTGCGGGATGGGAGAGCGCCCTGGATCTGGCACTCGAAAAAGGCCCGGCGCCGATCATGGAAGAGTCTTTCACCGTGACGGCCCGCATGCTGCGCCAACGCCCAGAAATGGCGGCAGACGGCTGGAAGGTCAACGACAGCGTCCCCGGCAAAGTCCTGCACGCGCGCTATAGCCGCTATATGCAGCGCGTCGCCAGCGTTGCGCCCGAGCTGGTCGAGCGCCTCGCCGAAGCCGGCGCGCGCTTTACGCATCACAGCTCTATTGCCCCCACGGGCACCATCTCGCTCTCGTTGGCCAACAACGCCAGCAACGGCATAGAGCCGAGCTTTGCGCACCACTACGCGCGCAATGTGATTCGCGAAGGACGCAAGACCAAAGAAAAAGTCGACGTGTTTTCGTTTGAGCTGCTCGCCTATCGCGAGTTGATCAACGACAAAGCCATGCCCTTTAGCGAAGACCCCAGCGAAGCCCTGCCCGAGTACTTTATCGCCGCCGATGACGTCTCGCCGCGTCAGCACGTCGATATGCAGGGCGCGGCCCAGCGCTGGATCGACTCCTCGATTTCCAAAACTGCCAATGTCCCGACTGACTTTCCCTATGAAGAGTTCAAGGACATCTATCTCTATGCCTATGAGCAAGACCTCAAAGGCTGCACCACGTTTCGTTTCAACCCCGAAGTCTTCCAGGGAGTCTTGGTCAAAGAGCAAGACCTCGCCAACACGGAATACACCTTCACCCTCGATGACGGCAGCCAAGTGCTTGCCAAGGGCAACGACACCGTGGAGTACGACGGCGAAGAGCACACCGCCGCCAATCTGTTCGATGCCCTCAAAGAAGGGTATTACGGCAAATTTTAGGGAACAGTTATGACCATCAAGATACAAAAACAGATCGTCGGCTTCGAAGTTCGTAGCTCAGACGACTCTGCTCCTAACGGGGCTGCCCCAGCAACCACTGCCGCCGCACAGGCGGCCTCTTCTTCGGCCAAGGTCGTGCAGATGCACGAGGCACTTCAGCGCCCCGATGAATTGGTTGGCAGCACCTACAAACTCAAGCCCCCCGAGCATGTCTCGGCGCATGCGCTGTACATCACGATCAACGACATCGTGCTCAACGCCGACACTGAGCACGAGCTGCGCCGCCCCTTTGAGATGTTCATCAACTCCAAGAACATGGAACATTTCCAGTGGGCTGTCGCGCTCACGCGCATCATCTCCGCTGCGTTTAGAAAGGGCGGCGACGTGACCTTTTTGGTCGAAGAGCTACGCTCGGTATTCGATCCGCAGGGAGGGTACTGGAATCAGGGCAAATACCGCCCCTCGCTCGTGGCCGAGATAGGCGACGTGATCGAGCGACACATGATCAAAATCGGACTACTGCGCGCGCCAGAGCCAGACCCCATACAAAAGCAGTTTCTCGATGCTAAACGCGAGGAATTCACCCTCACCCCACCGAATGAATCCCCCGACACGGGCTTTCCGGCAGACGCGGTGATGTGCAACAAATGCCACAACAAAGCGGTCATTCGCATGGACGGCTGCATGACTTGTTTGAGCTGCGCTGACTCTAAGTGCGGCTAAGTTCTGTGATGTTGCACCCGTAATTTTGCACTCCGTCGATGCCCCGCTATCGCTTTAGCGTACAACTGAGCGCCGCCGAAGTCGAAGACTTCTACCACGGCCGCGCCGCGTGGATACAGGTGCGCAGCCAAGGCAAAAAAATTCGTTTGCCTTGGGGGCACTTTCGCCCCTTTATTAGCCATAACGGCCTACATGGCCAGTTTGAACTCGAACTCGACCCTCAACACCGTTTTGTAAAACTGGAACCCCGATGAGCGAACCCCTACGATTCTCCGCGCAACTGGTTCAAGATTTAGGCGCCTTGCTGCAACAGCACGACCCCAGTGCCGAAGACCCTC
>CAKZUS010000262.1 GCA_937921805.1 uncultured Granulosicoccaceae bacterium | reverse complement strand
CTCGACATCACGCAGATACGCTACGTCGACCAATGCGGCGCGGGGCAAGAAGTCTTCTCGGTAGCCATCCGAGAAAGCCTCGCCGTAGCGTTTGCTCAGCTGCGTTCCCTGATCTTCGCCGTAGTGATCGATTAATGCGCCGTGTAGCTGTGATGTCCAACTGCGGGTCAAGTCAGAGATCTCTTGCTCCAGTTGACGCCAGTCGACTTGGCTTGTGCCGTCTTCAAGCTCAAACGTATAGTGAATGCGCGCCAACCGGGAAGTCGAGGAGAATAAGGCGTCGAAATCGGTGTTGCGAGAGCGCAATGCGCTCTCAAGATGGCGCTGGATCTTGCCGCGCAGCTCGCGTGAATAGCGATCTCGTGGCACATAGACCAAGCAATCGCAGAAGCTGCGATGGGCATCGAGTAGGCCAAAAAGGCGCACATGCTGGCGCTCTTGTAAGCCCATAATACGCGTAGCAAGATCGCTCAAGCTTGCCGCAGAGCTCTCGTAGAGCACATGTCGCGGCAGCTCTTCCAAGGTATGGGCCAGCGCGCGTGCGTTGTGACTGTTGGCAGAGAAGCCGCTGCGAGACATGACTTCTTCAAACTTGTTGTCGAGCAAAGGCAAAGAGCGTGCTGAGTGCTGTTGCACGATGGCAGCGAAGAACCCCAGTACGCAGTGCCAGCTCTTGATGCTGCCGCGCTTGTCGCGTTGTGCGATGGCAATTAAGGTCATATTGCCCGGACGATGTACATGGGCACGGTATTGAGAGCGCGCGACTTGGACGCTGGCGGTAGACTGGAAAAATTCTGCCTGATTCAGCGGAAAAGCCCGTTGTAGCGCTTCATCGTCCAGCAGCCTGACTACGCCCAGCGCACTATCGACCGTGGGCTTGGCCTTGCCGCGGCTGACCGCGATATTGATGCTGCCGAGCAGTGTGAAATGGTTCGCACCCAGCCAGTTAACAAAGCTGCTGCCCTCATCGTCGAGATGATTGACCGTGCCTTGTAGCTGTGAGCGCATCGTCGCCCAATCGTTAGTCGCAGCCGCGACCCGGTCTATAGATTGCTCCAAAGTCGCAGCCACCGCACTGAGCTTTGCCGGCTCGTTGATGCGGTCAATATAGAGTTGCATGAGCATCAATGACTCAGCGGAAGAGTCTAGCTTTGGATTTTTGCCCCGTGTGATATTGAGTACAGGGTGCACGCTAAAATGTGTTTTTAGCCCCAACTGCTCCAGCGTAAGCGCGAGCGACGCCACCAAAAAAGGGCGGTCCTTGACGGCCAGCTCGACCACCGTATGACCGCATTGCCAGCCGTCGCGCTCTGGGTGGGGGTTGTAGCAGCGCAGTGCATCACCCTTTTGGGTGCGCAGGTAATTCCACTGGCTGAGCACTGCCCCGGCGAGGTCGTGGGCATCCATAGTGAGCAAGTCCGCGACAGGTACGTTGCGATAATATTGCTCGGCAAACTGCTCAACAGTCTTGTTGGCTTTACCCAGGCTGTGGCGCAGGTGCTCTAAGATACGGTCTGTAATGTGCTGGCGCATTTCGGGGTTTTGACTCACAAGAACTTCCTTTGATCGACTAAGTGTACGCCCACGATGGACGGCCATGTTTAAGCAAAAACATGGCCGTTGATAGGTTTACGCACAAATCAGCGAAGAAGTCTGTGATCGGGTCGTGGAATTATCGATCCAATCTCATGTAACCCGCATTCTGGCGGGCTTTGCACTGGTGAGATTTTGACCTGTAAAGACCCGAAACCTTAGCTCTGCAAGTAGCTCAGGGTGATGAGCGAGACTAGAGGGCGATAGCTAAGCGCTCTTGGTCAAAGTTGCTGCGAACGTGGCGCAAGGTGTCGGCACTGAGGCGATTGCCGTGCTGGGTGACGAGCAGACCCGCAGCATTGTTAGCGAAGCGAGCGGACTGAGTCAGCTCCCAGCCTTGGGAGTGACCGTGCAAAACGCAGGCAGCATAAAGATCTCCCGCCCCATTGGTATCCATGGCGTTAACGTGTACGGCTTCGAGTCGGTGAAGCTGTTGTCCGTCCCACACTGAACAGCCCTGATCGCCTAGAGTGAGGCAATACTGGCGGCTTTGCGCAGCGAGGGTGCGGTGGATCTGTGCCATATCTTCGCTCTGGCACCAGGCTTGGGCCTCATCGAGATTGCAAAACAATAGATCCACCCCATCGCCGAGCATAGCGTGTAGGCCGTCGCGAAAGAAATTCACCATGTTGACATCGGACAGGGTGAGGGCCGTTTGCACGGCGTTTTCGCGCGCAATGCGATAGCCTTCAATGGCTGCCGCGCGCGCGCTGTCAGAGGCCACCAAATAGCCTTCGATATAGAATAGCTGGCTGTTAATCAGCGCCTCATGATTGAGCGACGTGGCATCAAGATCGGTGGTTGCACCAAGAAAAGTGTTCATGCTGCGCTCGGCGTCGGGCGTGACCAAGATGATGCAAGTGCCCGTGTGGCCTTCTGCGAGATGATCTAATGCTAGGTTGTGATCGACCCCATTGCTCAGTAGGTCTTGGCAATAAAATTGCCCCAAGGGATCGCTTGCTACTTTGCAGCTATAGAAGGTTTTTGCCCCCAGCTGCGCGAGGGCGATCACGGTGTTGGCGGCCGAGCCTCCGCAGGTGCGCAAGCCCGATTGCTCTTGGAGTGCGCTGAGCAGAGCTTGGCGACGTGGCAAGTCAATCAACGTCATGCGCGCGCGCTCGACGTCGAGATCGATCAGTTGCTGTGCGGTGATCGTGTATTCCGAGTCGACTAAGGCGTTGCCGATTGCGTAGACGTCATACTGCATCGTGAGATTCTCTCGCGTAAGAATAGGGGTAGAGCGGGTACAAATATAAAGGTATCATTATATCTGCATATGCCACAGTAGTTTTTGCGGCCAATATAGCGGTCGATGAACGTAGATCTGCGGCTGATATAGCCCAACTGTTCAGCCCAAGTGCGCGATAAGTGCGCGAGAAGTGCAGGTAGTTGTGAAACATCGTGGGCAAGTGCTTGTGTGCTGGGCAATCTAGGCATACAATACCGTGTTTGCATATTGGCATTTTTGGAGGATACGCGCATAGCTGGGTCAAAAAAAGAAGTCCGCCGTAATCGGGATATCACTTCACGTGAAGTGCGTTTAATCGACGCCGAAGGGGGACAGGTCGGCATTGTCACGAACCGTCGCGCACAAGAGCTCGCGGAAGACGCAGGACTTGATCTTGTAGAGATCCAGCCGAACGCCGAGCCGCCGGTGTGCAAAATCATGGACTTCGGGCGCTTCAAGTTCGAAGCCCAGAAGCGCGCCAGCGAAGCGAAGAAAAAGCAAAAGCAGGTGCAGATCAAGGAGATCAAGTTCCGCCCAGGCACGGAAGAGGGCGACTACCAAGTCAAGCTCCGCAAGCTCACAGAGTTTCTGGAGGGGGGCGATAAGGTAAAAATTACATTGCGTTTTCGTGGCCGCGAGATGGCTCACCGCGAAATGAGTGCTGAGCTGCTCAAGCGGGTTCGCGAAGACCTCGACGAATTGGGGCAGGTGGAGCAACACCCCTCAATGGAAGGCCGGCAGATGACGATGGTCATTGCGCCGCGCCGCCGCTAGTCGCTGTAAATATAGCGTTCTAGCAATAACAAGGGCGTGCCGTCGTGTCTACTCCGACGCGGCCGCCCCATATCATCATGGCAACGGGAGTTTTTGATGCCAAAACAAAAGACCAATAGCGGCGCTGCAAAGCGTTTCGTTAAAACCGGGTCAGGCAAGTTCAAGCGGGCGCAATCGCACCGCCGACACATCCTGACGAAAAAATCCACTAAGCGTAAGCGCCATTTGCGTACTGGTCTCTACGTCGCCAAAAGCGATGCAGGTTTAGTACAACAAATGATGCCACACAGCTAAGGGAGAGAGAATATGCCTCGTGTAAAACGTGGAGTACAGGCGCGCGCGCGTCATAAGAAGGTTCTCGCCCAAGCGAAAGGCTATCAAGGTGCGCGCAGTCGCGTCTATCGCGTTGCCGTACAAGCGGTCACCAAAGCAGGCCAATACGCCTACCGTGACCGTCGTCAACGCAAGCGCCAGTTCCGCCAACTTTGGATTGTGCGCATCAACGCCGCAGCGCGTATGTGCGATATGTCCTATAGCGTGCTGGTCAATGGTTTGAACAAAGCCGGAATCGAAGTGGACCGTAAAGTCTTGGCCGATCTGGCTGTGCATGACTTTGCCGCGTTCCAAGCGATTGCCAACCAGGCGAAGGCGGCGTTGGAGGCGTAAAGCGTCCCAGCGGTCACCGTACCCTAGAGGGAAAGGCAGCACTCTTCGCGCCTTTCCCTTTTTTATGGGGCACAATTTACCCCATAGTGACTATTACTCAAGAATGCTTACAAAAAGGTTGAAACGAGCGGCGTGAACGAACAAATCGAACAGTTGCGCGAACAAGGTATCGCAGCGATTCAAGCCAGCGCCGATGGCCGCGCGCTAGAGGACTGCAGAGTGGCGTATCTTGGCAAAAAAGGCCATGTCACCGCTTTGATGCAGGCCGTAAGCAAGGCCGATGCGAGCGAGCGCCCAGCCCTGGGCAAAGCTGTCAATGAACTCAAGCGCGCGCTAGGCGCGGCATTGGGCGAGCGCAAGAACACTCTAGAGGCGCAGGAGCTGGCACAGCGCTTGGCCGGTGAGCGTGTCGACATGACGCTCGAAGGTCGTGGTCAGCATCGCGGCGGCTTGCACCCCATTACGCAGACCATTGATCGTATTACTGCTTTGTTTTCGCAGCTGGGATTCTCGCTGGCAGAAGGCCCTGAGATCGAAGATGATTTTCACAACTTCGAAGCGCTGAACTTTCCGCACAATCACCCCGCTCGCGCGATGCACGATACGTTTTTCTTCAACGATGGGCGTTTGCTGCGCACGCACACCTCATCGGTGCAAGTGCGGCATATGATGAACCAGCCGCCGCCGTATCGCATCTTGGCGCCGGGGCGGGTGTATCGCCACGACTCGGACCAGACCCATTCGCCGATGTTCTATCAGGTCGAAGGCCTGTATGTTGACCGCGACGTGTCGATGGGGCATCTGCTCGGGCATTTAGATCTATTCTTGAGGCGCTTTTTTGACCAAGGGGACGTTGAGATTCGTTTCCGTCCGTCTTATTTCCCCTTCACCGAACCCTCGACCGAGGTCGACATTCGCATCGATGGCGGCAAGTGGCTGGAAGTCTTGGGGGCGGGAATGGTC
>CAKZUS010000261.1 GCA_937921805.1 uncultured Granulosicoccaceae bacterium | reverse complement strand
CGATTGATGCCAGGCGCTGGCCTTGCATCAGCTCTTGCTCTAAGTGATCAATAGCGCTGCGGTCTTCGACGAGCAAAGCGACGCCGGTTTGCTGGGTGTCGGTGGCGCTGGATTCGCCTTCGAGCACAGCCCGATTGAGGTTAAGGCTCAACTCGCCTTTGTTCCACACCACGCTGCGCCGCAGCACTTGCCGTGGCGGCGAGGCGAGGGCTTCGCACAGCGTCTGCGCCCAGGGTGCGACTAATTGCGTTAGTGCCACACCATGCACGCTGCGCGCTGAGATGCCCGATAGCTCGGTCATGGCGTGGTTCCACACGGTCACGCGCTGATTCGGGTCGACCACGACCACGCCAATCGGCAGTGCCTGCAGGATGTCACGGTGGTAGCGGCGCAGCAAATCCAGCTCGTGCGTAACGCCGCGTAGCTCGCTGCGTGAGCGCTCTAAGCGCGTCTCTAGAAAACGAATACTGTCCGAAAACGCCACTTGGGTCTTGCGCTGTAGGCGCAGTCGGTCATCGACAATGAGGCGGGCTAATGCCGGTCCGATCAGGCCTGATAAGTTACGCTCGATGCGCTCGCGCAGTAGCCGTAGCTCTGCGGGGCGGGCCTCGTCATCGCTCAGTTCTAGCTCCGCCACGGCTCTGCCGACTTCCGTGTCGGCCACGCGCTGGCCCAGTACATCAGTCAAGAGCAAACGAAACTGCGCGATGCTCGCTGCTGTGACCTGCCCCGTGAGAGGGGCGAGGTGGGATTGCACATGGCAGCGCTCAGCCGCCTCGATCTCTTCGAGTGTTGGGCGCGTGAGGAGTGAGCCCAGTACAAATAAGACAGCGTTGACACTCAGGGTCCAAAAAGTCGCGACAGACCAAATATTGGTCCCATAGTCCCCAAACACGGCTTCGAGGGCAATCGGCGAATTGAGGAGCTGCGAATGACTAAATAGAGGCAAAATCAGCAGCCCAAACCACACCAAAGCCCCGCCGCTGAGGCCCAAAAGAAAGCCCAAACGCGTCGCCCGAGGCCAGTACAGCACCCCAACTACCCCCGGTAGCAACTGCGCCACAGCCACAAAAGACACCAAGCCCAATTGAGCCAGGCCGGAGTTGTGCTCAATGACCACGGAGAAGCCGTAGGCGGCGGCGATGATGCCGACGATCACCAGACGTTTGGCCCACAGCAAAAAGCGATATAAATCGCGCTTCGCCGTGCCGCGTTGTACGCGATACGGCAAGACGAGGTGATTGAGTACCATCGACGCCAAGGCCAAGGCGGTGACGATCATCATGGCGCTGGCGGCCGATACCCCGCCCAAAAAGATCAATAGCGTGAGCCACGGCGAGGCGCTGGCCTGCGCAACGCCCAGCACATAAAAATCTGGTGACAGCCACGGCGTCGCTGCTTGCCCGGCCCACAGAATAGGCACAATGGGCACATTAAGCAGCAGCAGGAACAGCGGGAACATCCACGCGGCTTGCTCTAAGGCGCGGGGGTTGAGGTTTTCGTGGAACATCATATGAAACTGCCGTGGCAGCAAAAACGCGGCGCAAAACGACAGCAGCAAGAAGCTACCCCATGGCGCTTGCTCTCGCAGGGGCAGTTGATTCATCGCTTCAGGATGTTCTGCGCTCCATAGAACGATGGCGTCAATGCCGCCAAACACCCCCCAGATCGCGACCGCTCCGGCGCAGAGCAGGGCCAGTAGTTTGACCAAGGACTCGAAGGCGATGGCGGCGACCAGCCCATAGTGCTTGTCGCGCACCGTGTAGTGGCGCGCGCCAAAGAGCACAGAGAATACGGCCAAGATAATGCAAAACACAAAACCCATCACGCTGGGGGTGGTCTGCTGGGTGAGGATTTGCGCGGATTCTGTGATCGCGCGAATCTGCAAAGACAAGTAGGGCAAGACGCCAATGAGCAAAAATATTGTCACCACCAGGCCGCCGCTGCCATAACGAAAGCTCAGCAAGTCCGCCACAGAGCTGAGCTGGTACTCGCGCGTGAGATTCAGTAAGGGACGCAACAAAACTGGCGTCAGGGCAAAGGCCAGCGTAACGCCTAGGTAGATGGTCAAAAAAAGATAGCCACTGCTATGCGCGAGACCCACACTGCCGTAATACGTCCAGGAGGTGGCATAGACGCCTAGAGAGAGGGTGTAGGTGAGCGGATGAGTCAGCCAGCGCTGCGACAGGCGCCCCGAGTCGGCCCAGCTCGCGACTAAAAATAAAACGCCCAAGTACGCGACGATGGCGGCGAATAAGACCCACAGGGAGATAGTCACAGGCGGCGGCTCAAGAGGGCAATGACGGCGATAAACAGCGCCCACAGGCCAAATGGCGCCAGCCACGAAGGCAGCGCCAGCCACCACGTGGTCAGAGGGGAGGCGAACAGCAGCCAGGCAAGCAAGATCAGCAGCAGGCTGTGGTCCCAGGGAGGCGGGCGGTGTGATTGCATGGCCGAATGTTACCTTCGGTAACGATTCTGGGCAAGCAATGTAGCTCTCAGCACTGGCCTGTTTCTAGTTTATTTTGGGTTTATTTTGGGCCTATTTTAGGCCTATCGCTTCCACTCGCCAATGCTCAACACACCAAGCTAGCAGGGGCTGTAGTGCGAGCTGTGGCGCCGGGCTGCCCTGTAGCTGCTGCCAAGCACGGCGCAGATTCTCTACGGGGGTGTGCTGGTCCACCGCTGGGGCGCCGGTGTGTTTGCTGAGCTTGCTGCCGTCTGCATGTTCGGCAAGAGGCAGGTGCAGTACGCGGGGGCGAGGATAGCCGAGCAGATCTTGCAGATAACACTGGCGGGCGGTGTTGTCGAGCAGATCTCTGCCGCGTACGACGCTAGTGATGCCTTGCTCTGCATCATCGACGACCACCGCCAGTTGGTAGGCCGGCCAAGCGTCGCGTCGACGCACGATAAAATCCCCCACCTCTTGTGCGACGTTTTGGCTCAGCGCACCGCGCCGCGCGTCGACAAAGTGGATTACCCGGTCTTCGACGCGCAGGCGCCACGCGCCTTCGGCGGTAAAGTCGCGGCGATTGTGACAAGTGCCTGGGTAGTGGATTCCACGCAATGAGCGCCGAGAACATTCGCAGCAAAAAAGATGCGTCTGCAGGCGTTGTAGGGCGCTGTTGTAGCGCTCGCGGCGCTGGCTTTGGAAGCTGATCTCGCCATCCCAATGCAGCCCGTGGGCCGTTAGGCATTGCGCGATATCGCGCGCCGCGCCTGGCACCTCGCGCTGGGGGTCAATGTCTTCAATACGCAGTTGCCAGCGCTCTGCGCGCGCGCGCGCATCAAGCCAGCTGCCCAATGCAGCAAGCAGGGAACCTGCATGCAGAGGGCCACTGGGCGAGGGCGCGAATCGCCCACTCATACCGGCGGCAGCGCGCAGGCACAGTGCAATGCGCGCCGTCGCGCACGCCTCAGCCTGAGGTTATGAAGGGTATTGACCACCGTCTCGCCGTAGGGCGCTTACGCCGACTGCTGGCGCTCGCGTTTCTCCGCTACCGTCTTGCAGTCAATGCATTGAGTGGCGGTGGGGCGAGCTTCAAGGCGGCGCACACCAATCTCAACGCCACAGGTATCGCAATAGCCGTAGTCGCCCAGATCGATGTTTTTGATCGACTTGTCGATCTTTCTGATGAGTTTGCGCTCACGATCGCGGGTACGCAGCTCGATAGAGAATTCTTCTTCCTGCGTTGCGCGGTCATTGGGGTCGGAGTGTGTCGTCGCATCAGACTTCATGTGATCGACAGTGCGGTCCACTTCTTCCATGAGCTGCTGTTTCCAGCGCTGAAGTATGTCGCGAAAATGCGCGCGCTGACCCTCACCCATGTACTCTTCGCCAGGCTGCTCCTGGTAGGGTTCGAATAATTTTAAAAAGTTGCTAGAGTCATTCATTGCGTGATTCCGTAGAACGTGCAAAGCCGTGAATAGTAGCAAGGATTGCATCCAAGCGTCGAAATTGTGACTCTGGTACG
>CAKZUS010000260.1 GCA_937921805.1 uncultured Granulosicoccaceae bacterium | reverse complement strand
CAAGCTCATCGGCAAGCGCGAAGAGATGGTCGAGATCATTGTCGACCCGCTCATTCTCGAGTCCTACGGCGTCACCGAAACCGAACTGTTTAACGCCATTGGGCGCAATAACCAACTGGTCGCGGCCGGGACGCTCGACACGGGCGCGGGGCGCTTTCCGATTAAGGTTCCCGCCCTGATCAAAAACGCTGAGCAGCTCTATAACTTGCCAGTCAAATCCGAAGAAGGGCGCATCGTGCGCTTTCGCGATCTGGCGCAAGTACGCCGCGTTTTCAAAGACGCGGACAGTTTTGCGCGCTTTGACGCCGAGCCTGCCGTCACATTCGAGATCGTCAAGCGCTCGGGAGAGAACCTGATCGAGACCGTCGATGGCGTCAAGTCGATCATTGACGC
The DNA here is from genome assembly GCA_937921805.1 of uncultured Granulosicoccaceae bacterium. GTDB lineage: Bacteria > Pseudomonadota > Gammaproteobacteria > JABXHR01 > JABXHR01 > CAKZUS01. The sequence continues at coordinate 2,291 of CAKZUS010000260.1, read as the reverse complement.
CTCGCAGGGTCTGTGGCCTCAAGGCGTCACGGTGACCTACTTTGGCGACAAGTCTATCGGCGTGCGCGGCATGCTCTACGAGCTACAGAACAATGTCATGTTCTCGGTACTGCTGGTACTGATCGTCATCATCGCCACCCTTGGACTGACTACCTCAGCGCTGGTAACCATTGCGATACCTGGCTCTTTTGTGATTGGGATTTTGGTGTTGAGCCTCATGAACTACACCGTCAACATGGTGGTGTTGTTCTCGCTGATCATCGCCGTAGGCATGCTGGTCGATGGCGCCATCGTGGTGACCGAATACGCCGACCGGCGCCTGCTCGAAGGGGCTGACCGCAAAAGTGCCTACCGAGAAGCCGCGCAGCGTATGGCTTGGCCGATTATCTCCTCGACTGCTACCACGCTCGCCGCCTTCTTTCCGCTGCTGTTTGCGCCGGGAATTCCTGGGCAGTTCATGATGTACCTGCCCATTACGCTGATCGCTACTTTGGCGGCTTCTCTGCTGATGGCGTTGATATTTGTCCCCACGATCGGCGGGCTTATCGGGCGCCCTAGTCCCGTCAGCGAGACCACTAAAATTAATCTGGCGGCCGCAGAGAACGGCAATCTTCGCGATATGCGAGGCGCCGCTGGAGTCTATGTGCGCGTGGTGTACTGGGCGACCAGCCACCCTTGGTCGATTTTGCTGCTGGTATTGTCGATCTTGTTTGCCGTGTTCACTCTGTTTGCAGAGTTCAATCGCGGGGTGGAGTTCTTTCCAGAGGTCGAACCCGAGCAAGCCACCGTCTCGATTCGCGCACGCGGAGATTTAGCGGTGGTCGAGCGCGATGCAATGCTGCGCCAAGTCGAGGCCAAGCTGATCACGATTGCCGAGATTCGCACGGTCTACGCGGCCACCAGCCTTGGCGACCGCCAGGGCGGCACCGAAGATCTAGTGGGTACTGCGCAGATCGAGTTCACCGATTGGGACGAACGCGTGCGCCGCGTGGATGACATTATCGAAGAGATCCGACAGTTCGGCGAAACCATGCCCGGCGTTATCGTCGAGGTGCAAAAGCTCGCCGGGGGTCCCAGCGGAGGCGATAAGCCCATTTCCTTGAACTTCACCTCCAACACCCCAGAGCTGGCCGCGCAAGCGCTGCTGGACGTGCGCCAGTGGATGCAAGAGCATGGTGGTTTTGTCGATACAGAAGACACCCTGCCGCTGCCAGGCATCGAGTGGCGGGTAGAGGTCAATCGCGAAGAGGCTGGGCGCTACGGCGCTGACGTGGCTTTGGTGGGCAGCTTTGTGCAAATGATCACCTCGGGAATCAAGCTCTCTAGCTACCGTCCCGATGATGCCGAAGACGAGCTAGATATCCGTTTGCGCTTCCCCGTGGACAAGCGCCATCTCAGTCAGTTGCCCAACCTGCGCGTCCCTACGCGCGAAGGCTACGTCCCGGTATCGCAATTTGTGACTATCGTTCCTGGCCCCAAAGTCTCGACCGTCAGCCGGCTCAATTCGCAGCGCGTCTATCGCCTGCGCTCGGCAGTGGCGCCCTTGCCTGATGAAGACTTCAACAACTTAGGCCAACTTGCCGCCAAGCGTCTCGAGACCATGCGCGCGGCCCTGCCCGACCTGCAACTCGATCCCAACGTCGGCCTCAAGTTCGAAGGCCAAGACGAAGACCAGAACGAGCTGCAATCTTTTCTTGGTGTGGCGATGGCCATCGCCGTCATGACCATGGCCGCGATTCTCGTCACCCAGTTCAATAGTTTCTATCAGACGGCGATTGTGCTCTCGGCGATTGTGTTGAGTATCGGAGGGGTGTTGATCGGTCTGATGCTCGCCGGACAGGCCTTTAGCATCTTGATGTGCGGCATCGGCACTGTCGCGCTGGCAGGCATTGTGGTGAATAACAACATCGTCTTGATCGACACGTTTAACAGCCTAATTAAGTCTGGCATGCCTACCCAAGAGGCGGCAGTACGCACCGCTGCCCAGCGTCTGCGACCGGTATTGCTGACCACAATCACCACCGTACTAGGGCTACTGCCGATGGTGATAGAGATGAATATTGATCTCTTTGGGCGCGAGATTTCCTTCGGCGCACCCTCTACGCAGTGGTGGGTGCAGATGGCGACAACCTTGGCCGGCGGCGTGACGTTTGCGAGCATTTTGACGCTAATTTTGACGCCTTCATTGCTCATGGCACACGGCGCAGGAACGCGGCGGCGGGCGGGAGTGTTGGCATTTGCTGAGGGGGGAGAACTACTCGGTGAATCACGCAGAGGGCCACGCTTGGCCT
>CAKZUS010000259.1 GCA_937921805.1 uncultured Granulosicoccaceae bacterium | reverse complement strand
CTCGCCTCACTTGGCAGCGGCAGCGCGCAGTCAAGGCCTTGCATCCACAGCGCTCTCGACTCCTCCAAGACATACACTCAATGCAGACCCATTCGGGGGCCGCCCTGTCGGAGACCGCCCTGTCGGGGGCGATAACAGAGACTGCGCGCTATGTGCAGGGCACTGCGAGTCCGCACCCGGCTCCCGCCGTGGGGGAGTGCCAGATCAATCATCTGCTTATTATTAGCGACCAAGAACAAGACCGCTCTGCTCAGCACAGCGGCACGAGCACACTGGGTGCTTGTAGCGGCCACTGTACGGCGCAGTACGTCTCTGAGCTTGCTCAACTCGGCGCCTCAGCCCCTGTCGTGCACAGCATGGGATTCGGGGACAATGCTTTTCTGCAAGACATCGCCACGCGGGGCCAGGGCAGTTACGCGGATATTGCTGACTATCGGCGCCTAGAGCAGGCGTGGTTTAGTGGCGATTATCGCGGCGCAGCACCGCGCAGCATTGCCGCTCCTGCGATGCTCAATAGCTCACAGGCCCATAGCGACCTGTATTACTCGGTGTTTCGCCCCGAAAGCGATGGTACCTGGGGGGGCAACCTCTTAAAGCTGCGCAGCGCACAAGAGAATGACCGCATTATCACTGTGGATCAAAGCCGCAGCTCGGTGCTGTCTCCTGATGGAAGCTTCCCCAATAAGGTGCATGATTTTTGGTCCTCCGCCAGCGAGGACGCCGTCAATGCCGGAGGAGCCAGGGCCAGCATTGGCCCGGGTCGCACCTTGTGGACGACGCTGCCCACGGGGCTACAGCCGCAAGCTATGCAACGCAGCAACTCAGGTTTGATGCAGCAGCTTAACTCACAGCTCAATGGCAATGCCCGTGCTTTTGTGCAATGGCTCAACGACAGCCCTTACATGGGAGCCAGCGTCTTTAACAGCCCCGTCACCGCTCGCTATAGCAATGGCTCTAGCGTCGTATTTGTTGCTACCTCACAGGGTATTTTGCACAGCTTTGATGCCCAAAGCGGAGCCGAGCTGAACGCATTTATGCCCAAAGAGATGCTCTACGACGCGTATGCGCATTTTGCAGACCAGACCCAATCCCAGCGCATTAGCCCTGCCAACACCACACCCGAGACACTCGGGCTTAACGCGCCGCTGTCATTGGTGCACGAGGACCAGAACGCTAACGGTGTCGTCGACAGTGGCGAGAGCATCGCCCTGTATGTCACCCTCGGTCGCGGCGCGGCCAGCCTCTACAAACTCGACGTGAGCAGAGCCCACCACGGCAAGGTCGATATAGCATGGCAGAGTCGCCCACAGGCCCTGGCGGAGGCCGGCCAAGTCTGGGCGCCGATTACGCCGCTGCGCGTGCGACTCGGGCAGCGGGAGGAGACCTTGCTCTTAGTCATGGGCGGCTACCCCGAGAGCAATACACAGAGCGATGCACAAGGCGACAGCTTGTTCTTTCTCTCTGCGCAAACCGGCGAAGTGCGCCACGCTGTCCGAGGGCCTAACAGCAGCAGTCGTCAGCAGGCTGACTTGATTGTTGATGGTTTGCAATCCGGCGTGGTCGCGCGCCCCACGGCCTATGATCGCAATGCCGATGGATATGTAGACAGCCTGTTTTTTGGTGATCTACAAGGCCAAGTTTGGCGCATGGAGTTCGACCATACGGCCACGCGTCTTGAGGAGTTGTTCGACATGGGGATGATCTTCGACAGTAATGACGATCAGGGTACCCAAGGGCTTGGGCGCAGTATTCAATCGCCCATTGAGGTCGTGCGCACCCGCACCGGACGGGGACACAAACTGCTATTGCTATTGGGCACAGGCGAGCGCAACCGCCCGTATTCTTCAGCCCAAGACGCCATGATCTTGCTGCATACCCCAGAGACCTTGATGCTGCGCGCCTCGAACTCTCGGCGTATCAGTACTGAGGGTGCGCTGGCCTCGCATCACTATGTGTTTCCTGTGCATCACATCAGCGCGCTGCGCGTCATCACTGACGCGTCTCCAAACGAGCCGTTCTCCAGCAACAGTACCATCCAAGACAATGATAACGGATGGATCTACGCACTGGGGCACCAGGAAAAGCTCTTCTCTACACCGATGATTATCAATGACCAGGCCTTGTTCAAAACCTATACGCCCCCGCCGCACAGCCGCGACGCATGCGGCAATGCGCTAGGCCTCAGCCGGGTGTATCGGGTCGATATCGCAGACGCAGCCGGGGTTTATGACTACGACGGAGACGGCATTGCGGACCGTAGCGACCTCATCAGCTCCAGCATGGGCGCCGCGCCCGAGACGCATTTTGTTGTCACCCACTCGGCCCAGCGGGGCGTGATCGTCAGCGAGCCTAGCGGCAGCTTGCCGCTTAGCGTGGAGGTTGGGGCGCCAAAGCCTGCGTACTGGCGTCAGTAAAGCGCGGCCACTGTACGCGTGCACGCAAACCAGGCTGGGCGTTTTCCAGGTGCAAGCTGCCACCGTGGCTTTGCGCGACGAGGCGGCACAGATAAAGACCCAAGCCAATCCCCCCATGTTCTCGGCTACGACCGGTGTCTGGGCGATAAAAGGCCTCGCTCAGCTTACGCAGCGTCTCGTCTGCCAGCGCATTGTGTCCATGATCACGTACCGATAGACACCAGTGGCCATCACTCAGCGTAATATGCACCGCAAACGGTGCTGCCCCGTGATGGCATGCATTGCGCACCAAGTTGCCCAGAAGCAGCTGCAAGCGGGCGATGTCTACGCACACTTCCAAGGCCTCTGGCGCCGTAAAGCGTATCGCCTCAATGGCAAGCTCCTGCTCCAAGGTATCGAGCTGGTCACGTACGATTGGGACAATATCCAGGCACTCTCGATGCAACGCACTGTGGCCTTCGCTGAGGCGTTCACTTTCCAAAAGATCATGAATCAGGGTGTTCATAACACCCAAATCGCGCAAGAGCGCCAGTCGGGTACTGGCCTCATCGGGAAGCAGTTCGACGTTTAATCGCGCCCGGGTCAACGGACTGCGCAGTTCGTGACTAATCGCCAGTAATAAAGCGCGCTTGGCGTCGAGCATTGCCTGAATGTCCGAGGCCATGGCATCGACATGATCGGCCAGTTGCCCCAGCTCATCGCCGTTGTGCTCTAGGGCGATAGCCTGGTCTAGCTGACCTTGGCCAAAACGCTGCACCCCTGCGCCAATGTGCACTAGGGGACTGAGCAGACGGCGAACATACCAATACGCAGCCAGCACCAGCGTCACGACCATGATCATCGTGATCGCCAGCGGCCCATTCGGGCGCTCCCACAGGCCAAAGTCGATGCCAAATTCAACGGTATGCCCATCGCTGGTCATGCGGCGCCAAAAGCGCTCTTTGGCCCAGCGAGAATCGTCTTGGGAGTATTTATGCAGCACGCGCCGATAAGAGCGCCGCTCGGGGTGGGAGCGCCACTGCACATCAGGACCCTGGATAGAGAGCGTCAGCGGTAGTCGCTCTACCAGCGCTTGCGCTTGATCTATCTGTGGCGGATCGCCAATGTCATTCATCAGCCGCTGAACATAGTCTTCAACAAACGGGCGGGCCGCAAAATTCCAACCAGCTTCAGCAAAGCGTTGCCCGGCGCTGAGCAAAGCCCAAGACATCGCCAAGGCTAACAGCACAAACACTAACACCAAGCGCAAGCGCAGTGAACGGGGAATAAATCGGCGCCAGCGCCCCTGTTGTAAGGGAGAGAAGCGACTCACTTGGGCATCAAAATCAAGCTATAGCCCACGTTGCGCGCCGTGCGGATGGCATCGAGCGGGAGTAGCTTCTTGCGCAAACGGCTCACCGTAATATCCACCGCACGCGTGAGCAACTCGGTTTCATAACCGCGCAGCTGCGCCAGGATTTCATCACGCGAAAACACCCGCCCTGGCTCCTGGGCTAGCAGATGCAACAGTGCAAACTCCGACTCGGTGCATTCGACAAGGGTCTCTTGCACCCACACAAGACGACGCTGCACATCAATGCGCAGACCCGCAAACGCCAACACATCCGACGTCGACTCGGTGTCGGAGGGTCCGCCACGTTGGCGGCGCAAAATCGCTTGCAGTCTCGCGATCAGCTCACGGGGTTCGAAGGGCTTAGGCAAGTAGTCATCAGCGCCCACTTCCAGGCCAATAATCCGGTCCATGACATCGCCTCTTGCAGTGAGCATCAGCACCGGAATATCGCTGAACTTACGCAGCAAGCGGCAGACTTCTAGTCCGTCCATCTCCGGCATCATGACATCGAGAATCACGGCATCGAAGGCCTCGTCTTGCAAGCGCGCCAAACCCTCAGAGGGGCGCACGCTGTGCTCCAGCGTGAGATCAAAGCGCTGACAATAGACGCCGAGGGGTTGCCCCAGCTCGACGTCATCGTCAATGAGTAAAATGCGGTTCATTGCATCAGTGTAACGGGCTTAGCCGTCACCATGTCCGCGGCCTTTGCGTCCACGGCGCTCAAGCATCTCTCGCAACTCTTCCTGCTGCGTTGCATCGAGGGTGTCGTAGAAATCCGCCATCGCATCAATCATCGCCGGTTGGGCGTTGCTGAGCTGTGCAATGCGCTCGGCCACATAGGCCTTGGCCGCCTCTCGGTCCATCGTCTCGCCCATCATGCCTTGCAAGTCATCGCGCCAGGTCCGGTGCATATCGCGCAGCGCCAGCGCCTCGGTCGCCAACTGTGCTGTCAGGGCAGTAAATTCGCTCTGCTGCGATGCATTCAGCTCCAGCCGCTTGGTCGCTTTGTGAAGCGCTCGGTCCTGCACGCGCTCAATGCGAGAGCCTTCGTCCATATTGTGCCAGCTCCAGCCCTTTGCCCCGGCCGTCCCGACCCCTACTAGGGCCACAATGCCGACCACTGCGGCCAGCCGCTTGCCCGTCCCCCAACGCTGGTAGAAGCGCGGGGTAGAGTCCGTTGTTGACTGTTCTGTCTCAGTGGGTTTGATCGGTGAATCACTCATCGTGTGTACTCGCTCTGTGTTGTTGATGGGTTCATCATGGCCGCTCAGGGCTGACACGTCATCTCAGGCCAGTATCAATATGTTTCACTATGTTTCAGCCCCAATTTCTCAGTCCAATTTCTCAGCCTAGAGCTTCTGTCCAGTGCTTCAGTCCAACCATGCGCTCAAAGTTTCGATCTGCGTTGTGCGCAGCGCTATGCGCTCTGCAAGCTGTTTGCGCTCACTCTCCTGCGCATACTCGGCAATGTCTAGACTCACTTGCTCGCTCAACAAAGCATTAGCTAGCTCATCCTCTCTCGACTCCATCGCCTTGTGGATGCGAGGTGTCAGTGCGGCGTTTTCGATGCGCATCGCGCGTATTTTATCTTCGACGTCTTCGCTGAGCCGCGTCATTTCTCGAACTTTTTCATCGAGTTTTTCGGTCAGTTTTCTGATTTCGGACTGGGGCAATGCTTGATCATTGATGCGCAGGTTCGCAATGATCGACTCGATGTAGTCGGGCTGAGGCCGAGATTCCACAACAATTCCTTTTATATTTTTTTGAGATCTGCAAGAGCCGCCAATTGTCCTAGTTCGGCTTCTTATGTCAACTGTACTTTAAGAGTATTTAATAGGATTTA
>CAKZUS010000258.1 GCA_937921805.1 uncultured Granulosicoccaceae bacterium | reverse complement strand
CGTCGGGCCTGCTGTAGCGAGCCGTCTATTTGCAGAGCTAATGCCGACTGCAACGAGAGATCATAGGACTGCAGCACCGCGGTATTGGAAAAGTGAAACGCATCGGACTGGTAATGCCACTGATAGCCCAGAGCAATCAGGCCCGACTCGGTGGTGAGTAGCGTTGACCACTGCGAATCCTTGGGCAGCGTCACGCGCTCGCGTAACAACGGCGCGTGTTGGGCACTGCCTAAGTCTGTGCGCTGGATGTAATGACTTACGGCACTATAAAACGGCTCGGAGCTACGCTGTGCAGCACTCTGCACGACGCTCTGCACGACGTGTTCATCGTTCAGTATGTAGGCACTATTGCTGTGCGTTTTTAAGATATCAGGCTCATCGACCCCCGCTACCACGACATTGGTCTCGCTGGTGCGACTCGATCCTGCAGAGTCGCTGGCTTGCCCTAATGATGCTGCCGACTCCGCGCTCACCGCATCGCTGCTGACGCTAGCCACGACACTGGTATTTCTGAGCACACCCGCTATAGCATCGCGATACGCCGCGTCACTGTCGAGTCTCGCCGCAGCGGATGACTGCAGCGTCCGCGCTACACCCTTGGAGGTGTCTGACGTGCCTTGTACGCTGTCTTGGGCCCTGTCTAGTGCTTGCTCAGTACAAGCGGGTAAAAATACCGTCAGTGCGATCAGTCCTAATAGGCGCATGGCTGTCTCGAAGTCCTTGTGTTCATGCAAAGCATTATGGCGGGGACTGCAAAGCGAAATAAAGCCTTCAACAAGTAAAGTCTCGACTCATCAGAGAAATGTTACTTTTTTGTGACACTCGCGCCACTTATGTCAAGATCATGACACTTGCTGTGCGATATAGGTTTTTAGTGTTTGGCTGTCAGCGGTCATGCGCTGCACGCGCTCAGGGGCCTGCATCATCGATTGCATGCGCGCTGGCAACGCCGCATCACGCCCCACGGCGCGCTGCACAGCATCGGGAAACTTCGCGGGGTGCGCGGTCGCCAACACCACCATTGGGGTGTCGTTATCACGCCGACAAGCGCGGGCCGCAGCGACCCCAATAGCAGAATGGGGGTCAATGACATAACCCATCTCCCGATCCACTCGCTGCATCTCCACCAGCGTTTGCTCATCACTCAAGCAATGCGCGCTAAACAACTGATGCATCGCGCTGAGCCGCGCCGCGCCAACGCCATACTCGCCGTGCTCACGAAACGCCTGCATCCATGCCCGCACTTGCTCGCTATCGCGCCCAGAATATTCGAACAATAGGCGCTCGAAATTGCTGGATATCTGGATATCCATACTGGGGCTAAGCGAGGGCAGCACCGCCTCGGCGCTCATGCTACCACTGGCAAAAAAGCGCGTCAGAATATCATTGCGGTTGGAACCCACGATCAACTCGCCAATGGGCAGGCCCATTTGCTTCGCCACAAATCCAGCAAACACATTGCCAAAGTTGCCACTAGGGACCGAGAACGACACCGCGCGCTCTGGCGCGCCCAACGCCAAGGCCGCACGGAAGTAGTACACCACTTGCGCTGCCACTCTCGCCCAATTGATCGAGTTCACCGCGCCCAGCGCATGCTGATCACGAAACTCCAGATCATTAAACAGCGCTTTGACCAGGTTCTGGCAGTCATCAAAATCGCCATCAACCGCGATGTTGTGGATATTGCGCTCCAGTACGGTCGTCATTTGGCGGCGCTGCACGCCAGAGACGCGCTCGTGCGGGTGCAGCATAAAGACATCGACTGTCTTTAGTCCCCGCAGCGCGGCAATGGCCGCAGACCCCGTATCGCCAGAAGTCGCCCCCACGATACAACGGCGCTCGCCACGCTGATCGAGCAAAGTGTGCATCAGCGGCCCGAGCAACTGCATCGCAAAATCTTTAAAGGCCAACGTGGGGCCGTGGAATTGCTCCATTAACCACAGCGAATCTTCGAGCTGAATCATCGGCGCTGTGGCCGGATGAGAGAACCCGCTATAGGCCTGCTGGCACAAGGTATTGATTTGCGTGCGCGTCAGGTCATCGCCAGCAAACAACGCGATGATCTCGCTTGCAAGCTCCGCATAGCTCAGCTTTTGCCAAGCCCGCATGGTGGCGGCATCAATCTGTGGCCAACTCTCCGGGACATACAAGCCCCCATCGCGAGCGAGGCCCGTAAGCACCACATCACCAAAGCCCAAGCGTGGGGACTGGCCCCGCGTACTGACGTACTGCATAGTGTTCAGAAAAGCGCAAAAAGATGCCAGGATTATACGCTGGCCGTAGCGCCTTGGGCACTCTGCCCCGTACACTGCCGAATATTATGATCTGCTAGGCCTCACTATGACTTCTCGCCGTCGCCATCGCACCGCCAAAAGCCGTCCTGTATTGGAGCAACTGGCGTATCACCAACCGATCAATCGCTACCCTTTGACAGAGATTGCGAGCGCGCAGGCACTCGACGCTATCCACGAAGCATCGATGCGCATTGTCGAAGAGATTGGCATCGAGTTTTTAAACCCTCGCGCCGAGGCAATTTTGTTGGCCGCTGGTGCCGAGCGCATTCCTCACAGCCAACGGCTCAGCCTGCCCAGAGAGATGCTCATGGCAGCGCTATCCCACGCCCCAAGTGCCTTTACGCTACACGCCCGCAACCCTGCGCACCATGTGCGTATCGGCGACAACGCGCTTGCTTTTTGCTCGGTCGCGAGTGCACCCCATGCCACCGATTTGGCCCAAGGGCGGCGCTCTGGCAATCGGCAAGACTACCAAGACTTCTTGCGCCTATCGCAGTCATTCAACATCATTCACATGCTCGGCGGCTACCCCGTAGAACCGATCGACCTGCCCGCTGAGACGCGCCACCTCGACTGCACGCTCGACGCCATCACCCTGACCGACAAGCCCTACCATGTGTACTCGCTTGCGCGTCAACGCAACCTCGATGTGATCGAGATGACTCGCATCGCCTTAGGCCTGAGCGAGGCGCAGATGCGCGATACGCCCGGCGTTTTCACCATAGTGAATGCCAACTCGCCACTGCGCTACGATGCGCCGATGCTCGATGGCATCATCGAAATGGCGACCTGGGGACAGCCTGTCGTCATCACTCCATTCACGCTTGCCGGGGCCATGGCACCGGTCACCATTGCTGGCGCGTTGGCGCAGCAAAATGCCGAGGCTCTCGCCGGCATCGCGCTCACTCAGCTAGTACGCCCCGGCGCGCCCGTGGTCTATGGCGGCTTCACCTCCAATGTGGACATGCGCTCCGGTGCGCCAGCCTTCGGTACTCCCGAGTACATGAAAGCGATGCAAATTAGCGGTCAGCTGGCTCGCCGCTACGGCGTGCCTTTTCGCGCCTCCAACGTCAACGCCAGCAATGCCCCAGACGCTCAAGCGACCTGGGAGTCGGTGTTTTCATTGTGGGCGACTGTCAGTGGAGGAACCAATATGCTGATGCACGCAGCCGGCTGGCTCGAAGGAGGCTTGTCGGCCTCGTTTGAGAAATTTGTTATCGACTGCGACCTACTACAAATGGTCGCCAGTTATCTCAATCCCGTGCCAGTGAACGACGCAGAGCTAGGCCTAGAGGCGATTGCAGAGGTCGGTCCAGGAGGGCATTTCTTTGGCACAGCGCATACGCAAGAGCGATTCCGCGATGCCTTCCATGCGCCCATTCTGTCTGACTGGCGCAACTTCGAGACCTGGCGCGACGCCGGCGCGCCGATGACCCACGAGGCGGCGCACCGCAAATACTTGCAGGTGTTAGAGCAATACCAAGCGCCGGCATTAGAGCCAGATAAGCTCGAAGCCCTACAGGCGCTCGTCAGAGCGCGCAGTACAGCAAAGAGCTGATCGTCCAGAGGGCATTAAGAGGGCAGCCAGGGGGGGAGCTAGTTCGTCGCGGCACCCAAAGTGGCACTGCCACGCAAGGCCGCGCGGATATCTTGCGCACTCGGATAGCGTGCGCCCTGGTTATGGGTATATACCCGCTCGCAGCGCAACTGCGCTTCACCGCTGGCGGCCCCTAAATATAAATCGACTTGCAGCGCGACCTGCAAAGGGCGCATCCAGTCTGGCAGGCGCAGTAAGCGCGCGCCCCCTAAAGGCGTCGCGTTGCGACGGGCTTGCACGATAGCGTAGCGCCCTGGCGGCAACGCGGAGGCTGTGGTGGATAACAGTACACAACGCGTCCCATTGACATCACCGAGCACTTGCCCAGCCCGGGCGTCTACATACGTCTCAAGATACGTCCCCAGCGCCAACCCTGGCACCCGATGCAGAGTATGTACAGCATTATTCGAGCACGCGGCTACGCCGCACAGCATCACTACGAAAAGTAATCTCATCGCGAAAAACATGCAAAATTGACGAACCTTAGCACGAGCAGGACCTGACTAACAGACTCTTTGTCCGCCCTTCTATCCGCGCTGCGTCCAATCTGATAAGCGCGCGCGCAGGCGCACAACCGCCTGACCATGAATCTGGCATACGCGCGATTCGCTCACGCCTAAGATCTCTCCAATCTCGCGCAGGTTCAGCTCTTCTTTGTAGTACAGAGACATCACCAAGGATTCCCGCTCGGGCAGGCGCTCGATCTCTTGCGAGAGACTT
>CAKZUS010000257.1 GCA_937921805.1 uncultured Granulosicoccaceae bacterium | reverse complement strand
CAAACTGCGCTTGCGCAAGCGGGGCCAGCTCAGCACGGGCGGCGCGATAGGGTTGCTCCATAAGGCGCTGCATCGCGCAGCGCAGCGCGTCGGCATCGGGAGGGGCAAGCTGGTTGAGCGGGTGCTCGATCATGGCACTGGCCGCGCCCCCGACATCGCTGAGCACTACCGGCAGTCCGGCGCATTGGGCTTCCATGGCCGCGAGGGGTTGGCCTTCGATGTCCGAACTCAACACAAAGGCATCAGCGGCACTCAATAGGTCTTGCACATCATGGCGTGCGCCAAACCAGTGTATTTGGCAGTGCGCCTCGCTGTCGTGTTGGCCGTCGGGAATCAAACGCTCTGCCAAGGCCTGTAAGGTCTCGCGCTCTGGTCCATCCCCTATCACCCATAGGTGGGTGTTGCGCAGCGGCGCTATCGCCTGCAAAAGGCGATCTAGGCGCTTTTCGGTAGAGAGTCGCGCGACACAGATCCACACACAATGCTGCGCAGAGGCCTGGAGTTTTTGGCGCCAGTGGGTGCGGCTATGCGCAGCGGCGGGTGCGAGATGCACACCATTGGGCAATACCTGCACCGGGACACCCACATCCTGTCGGCACTGCGTCGCGACGGCCTCTGATACAGCCAGTACGTGCCTGCAGCGAAAGGACAAATAACGATTGATGCGATGGTGCCATGGGGTGCGCCAGGGGTCGATACTGTGCTCTACGATGATCAGTTGTCCAGCCGGGGCTGCAATGCGCAGCCAAAGATTCGCCGTCCACAGGTGGCTGAGCATGACATCGGCCCGCAGGTGGCGTAGCAAACGCCCGAGGCGCACAGCAAAAGCGATATCTAGGCGGCGATGTTTTGCCACCGTATGCTGCCGCACGCGGGGATGGAGCTGCGCGGCGAGAGCTCCACCGGCAATAAATTGCACAAGATGAACATTGTGCCCCGCCTCGACCAGCGCATTCGCCTGGAGCAAGGCCATGCGCTCGGCGCCGCCGGGGTGCAAATGCTCGATCGCGATAACCCATGTCACCATGCTAGTGGGTTGCTCTATGGGGTGAGGAGCGCGCGGCGCAGCGCTTGCACGTTGTGGTGCAAGTCAAACTGCTGCAAGACGCGTTGCTGTGCGCACTGCCCCAGTCGGGCGCGCAGTGCGGGATCCCGTGCTAGGTCTTCGAGCGCATCGGCCACAGCGGCAGCTTGCTGCGCCGGGACCAAACGGGCGCACTGCGCGTCCAGTAGCTCAGGAATCGCCCCCGTGTCGCTGCTGACGATGGGCAGCGCAAACGCCATCGCTTCGGCGAGAACGTTAGGAATGCCGTCCGGCGCATGCCCAGGAAGATGCACGGCTGCGAGAGCAAAAAGATCGGCTTCACGTAGCGCTGCGCTGACCTGTTCTAGCGACTGCGCGCCCCGCCACTCGACGTTTAGGGCAAGCTGGGTCGCCAAAGCCGAGAGTGCTGCGCGCTCGGGCCCCTCTCCGATGACGGTCAGTGTCATGGCGGGAGCATCGCGATCGGCCAGCAGGCGCAGAGCGCGTAGCAAGGTGTCGATGCCTTTAGTTGGGACCAGGCGGCCGATGCACAGAACCTGCAGCGGGCCAGCGCTCGCGTAGTCGCGGGGGGCTTTGCCGGCTTGCACTAGGCGCTTGTCCAGGCCGTGATAGTTCAGCGTTATCGTCGCTTGAGGCGCGATGCGGCGCAGATGTTGAGCAAAGTAGTCGCTGCACACCACGGAGTGCTTGGCATCGATCAGCTTGCGCACTAAGAAGCGATTGGGAGTGAAAATATCCTCGCCGTGGATCGACAGCGAGTACGGTAGGCCACTGTAGCGAGCGGCCAACCAAACACAGCTGCTGGGCACATTGGCCCAATGGCCGTGTAGCTGATCAACCTGCCATTGCTTGGCGAGGGCGGCGATATGCAGTCCCAGCGGCGCTGTTAAGAGGTTTTTGAGGGTCTCGCCGGGGCGGTCTCGACCTTCCCAGAGCATGCTCGCCAGCGCACGGATCACTCGGCTAGGGCGCTGTGCAAAGAGGCGCAGTGCCGAGCGCAGTACGCGCGCGCCATACCAGCGCGGTGCGATCCACTGCACTGGCCCTGCATCGGGAATCTGCGCCTGCTTATGGGGGTTTTGCACCGAGACCACGCGCAGCCACTCGCCCTGCTGTTGCAGGGCTTGCACTTCCCGCACAATAAATGTCTCGGACAGTGCCGGAAACAGCGAGGAGACAATCAGCAGTCGCACGCGCGCGAGTTAGGCGTTATCGGCATCGAGCGATTCGACGACCGCTATGGCAGTGGTGTTGACAATCGTGCGCACTGAGGCGGCGTCTGTCAGTACATGCGCGGGCTTGTTCATGCCCATTAGCAGTGGGCCGATCACTCGCGCGCCAGCGAGTTTCTTGATGGCGTTGTAGGTGATATTCGCCGCGTCGAGATTGGGGAATACTAAGAGATTCGCCGCGCCGTCGTAGCCATTGCCAGGCATGAGGCGGCTGCGCAATACCTCATCCAGGGCGACATCGGTGTGCATCTCTCCCTCGACGTGCAGCGTCGGCGCCAATTGGACGAGCTTTTTACGTGCCGCGCGCATCTTGCGTGGGCTGGCTTCGTTGCGGCTGCCAAAGTTGGAATATGACAAAAGAGCGATGCGGGGTTGAAGACCAAAACGCTCTACCGCCTTGGCAGCCATCAAAGCCGTCTCAGCAATATGCTCGGCATCAGGTTCTACCGTCACATGGGTATCGGTAAGAAAATAAGTGCCGGACGGCAAAATTAGCATTGTGAGCGCAGAGCAGTCTGAGACATGAGGACGAAGCCCAATAATGTTGTACAGATAGCTCAAGTGGCGAATATAGGCCCCTTGGATGCCGCAGATCATGGCATCGGCCTCGCCCTCGCGCACCATCATGGCAGCCAGTGCGGTGCCGCGTGTGCGCGCGACCTGGGCCGCGTACTGGGGCGTGACGCCGTCGCGGCGCATAATGTCGTGGTACACCTGGGTGTAGCGTGCCTCATCGGGGTTGCTGGTGGGGTCTATCACCCGGATGTCTTGCTCTGGGTCAAAGCGCAGTCCCAGCTCGGCGATGCGCTGCGAGATGACCTCGTGGCGACCGATGAGAATCGGGCGACACAGCTTTTCGTCCAGTAGCTCTTGGGTGGCACTGAGTACCCGGAAGGACTCTCCATCAGCGAAGACAACGCGCTTGCCTTGGTTGGCAGCGCGGTCAAAAATGGGCTTCATCACCATGCCGCTTTTATAGACAAACACGCGCAGCTGGTTGCGATAGGCCTCAAAATCGGTAATGGGACGCGTCGCGACCCCTGAGTCCATCGCCGCGCGGGCGACGGCGGCCGGAATCTCTAGCATTAAGCGCGGATCGAAGGGTTTGGGGATGAGGTA
>CAKZUS010000256.1 GCA_937921805.1 uncultured Granulosicoccaceae bacterium | reverse complement strand
CTGCAGGCGATGGGCATCCCGTATCAAGTCTATGGTGGGCAGCGCTTTTTCGAGCGCGCCGAGATCAAAGACGCGCTGGCGTATCTTAAGCTGTGCACGGATAATCCTGACGATATTTCGTTTGATCGAGCGGTGAATCATCCGCCGCGTGGTATCGGCAGCAAAACCCTGGAGCTGCTGCGCAATAGCGCCAGCGCGCAAGGGGTATCAATGTGGCAGATTGCCACCGCGCCGCCGCCCAATGTCCTCAGCGCTCGTGCTGCTTCGGCCTTGGCGCGCTTCGTCGAGCATATTGGGGCATTGCGCGCGCGCCTGCACGCCACGGATCTCTCTGCCAGTGTCTTGGCCGTGGTCGAACACAGCGGCCTCAAAGCTCACTACGCCAAAGACAAGAGCGAGAAGGGGCAGGGACGATTAGAGAATCTCGACGAGCTGGTCAGCGCAGCTCGGGCGCATTGGCTCAGTCCCGAGCAAGACGAGTTGCCGCCACTGGAGTCTTTTTTGGCTAGCGCAGCGCTAGATGCGGGCAGTAGCGATGCCGAGGACGACCGGGTACAGCTGATGACCTTGCACTCGGCGAAGGGGTTGGAGTTTCCGGTAGTGTTCTTGGTGGGCCTGGAAGAGGGGATTTTCCCCAATCAGCGCAGCATTGACGATCCCAGTGGCCTAGAAGAAGAGCGGCGCCTGTGCTATGTCGGCATCACCCGAGCGCGGCAGCAGTTGTATTTGTGTTATGCCGAGACGCGCTGGCTCTATGGGCGCAACCTCGACGGGCGTGCTTCGCGTTTCCTCAAAGAAATCCCCACCGAGTTGCTGCACGCCGTGCGGCCTCGCGTCGCCAGTGCGCCGCAGCCCTTGCCCCCCCGCAACTACGGCTACGCCGCCTCTGCGCCTCAAGCCGATACCCCGTATCGCACCGGACAGTCTGTACGCCACCCAAAGTTTGGTGAGGGCGTGGTGCTGGGCTGCGAGGGCAGTGGCGACCATGCACGAGTGCAGGTGAACTTTGCTGAGCACGGTGCGAAGTGGCTCGTGGCGGGGTATGCCAAACTAGAAGCCTTGTAGGCTAGCTAGAGCGCGACACGCCGCAGTGAATTGCGAGCGCGCTGCCTAGCACTCACCAAAGGCTTGCTCTGGCAGCGCCCACAGAGTGAGGCTGCCGATACTTACGGCCGTTGCTTGCTGGCTGGACTCAGCCACGGGCTGATTCGGCGTGAGGCACTCTTCGCGCAAGTTTGCAGGCAGTAGCACGCGCTCTTCGCCGTGCCAGAGTCCGCCTGCGAATTGATAGACCCAGCCCCAGCGATCCCAGGTCTTAAAGTACAAAGCCTCTGATACTTGGTCCCCGTCGAGATCGTGCCAGAGCAGATGGCAGGCGCGGCGGCTGTCATCGCGGCAGGTATCGTAGCGATCAGCTTCGAGGATAAATTGCAATGTACGCCGATCCAGGACGCTAAGCCCCTGTGGCCTACCGTGAACCGTCAGGCTGACGCTGTCGAGTACCACCGGCTCCGGAGTACTCTCCAGACGTAGCCGACGGGCAATCTGTTGGCCCAAGCCATCGCCATGTGCTGCGAGGCGCTGTAGCTCTTGTACCCCCGCGCGCCCGAGGGTGTGAATGGCGTAGTCCGTGTCGGTCCAATCGACCTGTGCGGAGTGCAGCTTTTGCCCTAGCTCGTAGCTCGCTAGCGCTCCCAGGTGCAAGGGCGGCAATACTGACACGAGCGCCAGAAAAACAGCCAGGGCCAAGCTGCCCAACTGGCTGAAGCGCCATAGCGCCCAGCGTTGGCGGCGCGCAAGCAGTTGGCTCGCCAAGGCCCCCGCACCGGCAAAGGTCAATGCCACAATAGCGATAGCCGCCGCCAGGCGATAGAAGCTCCAGCCTTGGGTCAATACGCGCAGCCCCAGCCCCCAACCCGCGAGTAGAGCAAAGGCAATAATCGTCACGGTGCCGTATCGCAGCAGCACGTCAAACCACGCCGGGTTTTTGCGCTCTGCGTCTTGCCAGGCGAGCCAATACAGCGCCAAAAGTCCCGCGCTACACAAGGCAAACATCACGGTGCCCGAACCGCTTTGCCACACGCTCGCCAAGCCCGTCAGCGGCAGCGCCACCAAAAACCCAATACAAAACGGCAGCACTAGCACCAGGATGAATTGTGCGACCGTACCCGCGAGCACGAGCACCGTGTCGAGGTAGCGCAGCGCCGTGCTGAGGTATTGCGTGACGCCTAGCATGGCAGCCATAGCGAGAATGGTAATGATCTGGGGTTGCAGCAGCCACTGCATCAAGGCCTCAAAGCCGATCAAGGCAAAGGCCCAGGCTGCGAGCATTAATACCAGCCACAAGCTCGCACACGCGCCCGCGCCCAGCAAGAGAGCGAGCTGGCTGCGCAAAAGACTGTGCACGACGATGCGGTTGCGTGCGGCAAAGCTGTCAGCAACATCTAGCAAGGCAAAGCGCACCGTGGCCAATGTCGCGAGCCAGAGCAAGCCCAGCACGAGTGCGTACCAGGGCCACTGCGCCATCCCCACGTCCAGGGCAAATTGCCAAGACATTTG
>CAKZUS010000255.1 GCA_937921805.1 uncultured Granulosicoccaceae bacterium | reverse complement strand
GTGGGAGGCGGCGCAACGCGGCCCGCTGATCCCGCTATACGTGCATGGCCGCAGCGCTATCGGTGCTCAACAAGCGGCGTTTGTGGGGCAGAGTCTGCAGTCCTTGCGCGTGGCTCTGGCAGGCCTAGGGCAGCCGCTGCTGGTTCGTCCTGGCCCGCTGGAGCAGGCGCTGAGCGCCCTGCACGCAGCGCATCCGTTTCAGGTGCTGCACTACCATATTGACCCCTATGCCAATGACAGCGCCGCGCTGCAAGCTTGGTCGCAAGCGCATCAGGTGCAGTGTGTGGCCTATGCGGCCGATGGGCAGCGGGATTACCTCGAGTCGTCACTGGTGCAACGCCCGCATCGCCTCGTGCGCTGCGCGTCGGAGGCTGTGGGAGAGCTAGAGGACTTTGCGGCAGCAGGGGCTTTTTATGGCGGGCGGGCGCATGGCCTGCGGGTGCTGAGCGGCTACCTAGAAAAACGGGCAGTGATGCCGCAAGTTTTGTCTAGCTCTGCACCCACACTAGAGCGCATGGGGCGCAGTAACCCTCGCCTGGGGCCGTATTTGCGCTTTGGCGTGCTCTCGCTGAGAGAGCTCTGGCAGAGTGCGCGGCATCATCACGCACACCACCCGCACCCGGCTTTGCGCCGCTTTAGCCAGCGCTTGCAGCGGCGCAGTGCGTTGCGGGCGCAGCTCTCGGCGCCACGAGCCCCGGCGTCTTTGCTGGCCCCACCCGCTACAGAGGTGCCTCTGCTTGAGGCGCTGCATGCGGCTCTGCAAACGCTGCAGTGGTTGCCCGCAGAGGGGCGGCGGGTGTTGCTACGCGCGATGCGTTTTGGCTGGGGATGGTCACTAGAGCAGGCGGGGGCGTATTTTGCGCAGTATTGCCTCGATTATGACCCGGTGGTATTGGCGCAGGCGTATGAGAACTTGGAGCGCAAACGGACGCCCTCCTGGGCGCGTCAATGCGCGGAGCTAGACCCTCACGGTCGATTTGTGCGGCGCTGGGCGCCATCTGTAGCCACTGCTGGTAAGGGGGGCGATGTGGATGCGGGCACAGCCGCTTTGCTGGAGGCCCTCGTTGTCTCTCCAACAGCGCGGGCAGGCCGGCACGCCGCCCCGTCTACATCCTTGGTGTCGGGGCAATGGCCGTTGCCGCTGTAGTGGCTGTTGTAGAGGGGTCTATAGCGCAGGGCGCCCAGTGGCGTGCACGCTGAGCTGGGATTCAAAAAACACCTTTTCTCCATCTTGATCGACGATCACATCATGGCGCTGCTCGCTGAGATCAAAATCCACGGCTCCGGCGTCGCGGGCGCGCTCGCTGGCAATGCGTGACAAGCACTGCATGGCGGCGTGGGCGGCCTCTTCTAGGCTGTTGAAATCGCTATTGCCTTCGGGAGTATGGAGTCGAAAACTACGAGCGCTGAGTGGGGTGATGGTCGCGCTGGCCGACTGCTTGACCAGACCGACAACGGCGCCGATGGCATTGGCGACTTCGGCGTGCTGTGGTGCGCAGTAGCTGGTGCCCAGTTGTTGGGCGGTCTCGGGCAGGTAGCTGTGCGCTGGGGCGCCGATACCGGCGAGGGCGTGGCGAAAGTGCAGCCTGAGGTCGAAGGCCTGCGCCCGGTCGCGCCCCAGGGCAAGATTGAACAGAGCCTGTTGCGCAGCCGGGAGTTGGCTGTGTAGAGTGCCGCTGTGCTCGCCGACAGCGGCGTTGATAATCGCGTCGCTGGCCCGCGCCGAAACGCGCGCACGGACATAGGCGGCGAGCGTGGCGGGGTCGTCGCCCAGATCTGGCCCGTGGCTATTGCGCATATAGTGCGCCAAAATACACGCGCCGAGCTGGCTGGCCTTGAGGCTATCGGCCCACTCGGTGCTCAGGCCCAAAATATGCGCGGCATCCGTAGGTGTGAAGGCACTGATGCTGATCCAGCCGCGCTCGATAAAGCGATGCAGCGCGCGATCGAGAGTTTGATCGCGAAATGCGGCTTGTACCGACACAGGTGCATCGCCGAGTCGCGCCCACAGATCGCGCTGTTTTGACGACATTTTCTTGATGTCGGCGACGCCTTCGCGGCGGGTGGCGAATAGGCCGTCATGGGTGCGCAAATACCCCCCGTCGATGACGTCTTGCATCACCGTTAGTGTGTCGGGATACTGGGCGGCAGTAATACACAGCGGCACCACGCGAGTCGGGCCGAGCGCGAGGTCTTTGGTCTCGCGATCATACCGCACCCAGCTATCGCCGCCGAGGCCACAGGTGTGCACCTGCACGGCACTGACCATCGTTTGATAACCGCCCACTTGGGCGCCTAGTGTAGACAGGCGCGGCTGGCCCGCGTCGAGAAAAGCAATATCGGTGGTAGTGCCGCCCATATCGGCCACAATTACGTCTTGCTCGCCACTGATAAATCGCGCTCCCACGACGCTGGCGGCGGGGCCAGAGAGAATCGTCTCCACAGGGCTGCGTGCCGCGACGACAGCGCGCATTAGCGAGCCATCGCCTTTGACGACCATCAGTGGCGCCGCAACGCCTAAGTCATCGAGAGTAGCCTGCGCGCGCTGCATCAATTGCGCTAGCACGGGAATCAGGCGCGCGTTGATAGCGGCGGTGAGCGCACGACGCGGCGCATCCAGGCGGCTGGCCAGCTCAAAGCCACAGCTCACTGGCAGGCCGGTGGCCTCGTGCACGATATCGCGGGCTTGTATCTCGTGCTCGGGGTTGCGCACTGCAAAAAATGCCGAGATTGCCACGGCGTCAACACCCGTATGGGCATGCACATCGGTGATTTGTTGGCGTAGTGATTCGGCATCTAGCGCGCAGCGCGGCTCGCCAGTGGCCTTGTGTCCGCCGTCGACAAAGATCACGGGCTGACCCTGCATCGCCTCGCCCAGCCCTGCGCGATTCAGGGCTTCGGGTTCGAAGCCAATCAGTACGAGTGCCACGCGCCCGCCTTGTCCTTCGACAATGGCATTGGTGGCGAGGGTGGTCGAGAGCGACACAAAATCGATGGCGCTGGCTTGCGCTCCGTCGAGGACTTTTTGTAGCGCCCGCGAGATGCCCAGGCCCAGATCTTCGCGGGTGGTGAGTGACTTGGCGCTCGCCAGCACCGTGGTGTCGTCCATCAGTACCGCGTCGGTGTAGGTGCCGCCGGTGTCGATGCCGATTTTTAGTCCCATTGCTCGCTCTTTCTGGCTGTGACGGTGAGTAGTTTTGCTCTCCCGCCCGCAGCGGGAGAGTGTCGGAAGGAGTCTACAGCCCTACCTGCTCCTTGCTTAAAAACGCGGTGAACATCTCCCGCAAGCGGTCGTCTGTCTCAGCGCTAATATGCGTCGGGTGATGCCGTAGCAACTGCTCCTTGCGTCGGGTTGCACTGGCGAGCAGGTCGGGCTTGTTCCTTTCGGCCCATTCTTTAGGGCTCGTCCGGTCGCCGACTTCGGGGTAAATATACTCGGTTTGCATCACGCTCAGTGTCTGAGAAGCGCCAAGATAGTGCCCCGGGCCGCCGCTGCCGTCGCTACCGAGACAGGTCTCGCGGATGGTGTCTAAGGCCAGCGTGTCGTCGTTGACCTCGATGCCCCGCACGCAGCGTAGGCAGGCGCCGATAAGGTCGTTGTCGATGATCAAACTCTCGTGGCAAAAGCTCAGCAGTGATGCATACATACCCACGCTCTCATACACCATGTTCAGCCCCGAGAGTCCGGCCATGACGTTAGCGATACCGCGCTCGTAGCCTGCCTGCATATCGGGACGCTTGGAGTCCACCATGCCACAAGCCGACCCCGCAGGGAGATCATAGAAACGGGCCATTTGGCCGCAAGCGGCGGTGAGGATACCTTGCTCGCCCGAACCGCCAGACATGGCGCCAGTGCGCAGATCCGAGACAAAGGGCCAGGTGCCAAAAATGGCAGGGTGCCCGGGCGCGAGAGCATTGACATACACCAAACCGGCCAAGCACTCTGCAACGGCTTGCGCAACGGCGCCTGCCAGCGTCGCGGGTGCCGTGGCACCCGCCTGACCTGCCGAGAGCAAGAGCACGGGCATACCACCGCGAATGACCGTCTCCATCACTTCGCAGCTTTCTGTGGCGAACTTCAGAGGCGGCACCACAAAGCAATTACTGTTAGAGACAAAGGGGCGCTCGCGCCAGCGCGCCTCGCCTCCTGCAATTTCATGCAGCATTGTGATCGCTTGCTGGGCGTTTTCGACCGAGACAAACGAGGTGCCAATATGCTTTTGTGTTCCACGGGTTGCGGCGTAGATGGTGTTGAGATCCATATCCGTCGGATCGACCGTGTCGCGCGTGGTTAGAGGGCGCTGAAAAAAGTGCACATTGTCGAGCTGCTCGACCAGTCGCGCGGCGTCATAGAGATCACGCACCGTCGGGTCGCGGTGCTCGTCCGTCGCGGGATCATAGACATGTACCGCCGCCCCAGCAGTGCCATAGTGCACCCGATGGCTGCCGGGGTGAAGATCGTGTCGAGAGTCTTGACCACATAGGGTCACATCGCGATTGGCTTTGGTCAGCATGTCTTCGACCAGCGCTCGCGGGAAGCGCAATCGCCCATCGTCGCCGAGAATTGCCCCGGCATCGGTCATGAGTTTGACGCCACTTTCGGGCGCTTCGCACAGTCCAATTTGTTCCAAAATATCGAGAGCGGCTTCGTGAATACGCTGCATATCAGCATCACTGAGCGGGCGATATTGTCCGCCGCTTAGTCCCGCTCGCACAGGGCGCATGGCCTCGGGAAGCGGCGCGCGACGTGCGGCCAGTAAGCTCTCTCTGGCACGGCCCCGACGGCGGCGCTGTGTGGTCGCTTGGTCGGGGGCTTCGACTTTAAAATCAGACATTGCAGTGCTCCGTTACGCCTTCATGCGGCTGCCAGTGGGATCAAAGAGGGGTTTGAGGCTGGCGGTCGCGGCAAAGCGTTGACCGGCAACTTCAATGTGGTACTGAGAATCGAGCACTTGCGCGACGCTCTCTCCGGCGCAGGGCACGTAGCCCAAGCCGATAGCGGCGCCCAGGTAGTGGCCATAATTGCCCGAGCTGAGATAGCCCACCATCTCGCCGTCGCGTACGATGGGTTCGTTGTGATAGAGCATCGGCTCTGGATCGGTCAATTGGAACTGTAGTAGGCGCTTTTGTAAGCCGGATTGCTTTTTGTCGAGCAAGGCCTGTTTACCCAGGAAGTCGTCTTTGGTCATTGCAGCGGCAAAGCCCATGCCGGCTTCGAGCAAGTGGTCTTCATCGGTGATGTCGTGACCATAATGACGGAAAGACTTTTCGATGCGACAGCTATCTAGAGTGTGTAAACCAGCGAGCTGTAGGCCCTGCGCGGGGCCTTCTTGCATCAGGGTCTCGAAGACGTGCGCGGCCATGTCGGCGCTCACGTACAACTCCCATCCCAGTTCGCCCACGTAGCTGACGCGGTGCGCGCGGGCCAGACCCATGCCTATCTCGATATCGTGCGCCCAGCCAAAGGGGTGCGCAGCATTTTCAAAGCGATTGGGAGACACGGCCTGCAGGACATTGCGTGCGGTGGGACCCATGACGCACAGCACCGCTTCGGCGGCAGTGGTGTCGTTGATCACGACTGACCGGCCCTGGGCGTGTTTGCGCAGCCAGTGCAGATCGCGCTGCACGGTGGCGGCGGGCACGACCAGCAAGAACACTTGCTCGTCCAAGCGCGTGACGGTCAGATCGCTTTCAATGCCGCCTTTGTGATTGAGCATCGGGGTATAGACGATTTTGCCCTGGGGGACGTCCACATTGCCGCAGCACAGGTGCTGCAACAAAGAGAGCGCGTCGGGGCCTTCGACGCGGATTTTGCCAAAGCTAGACATGTCGAACAATCCCGCTTGCTCGCGTACGGCCATATGCTCGCGGCGGTGGTTTTCAAACCAGTTCTGGCGCCCCCAGCTATAGCGGTATTCGCGCTCTTGGCCTGCGTTGGCAAACCAGTTCGCGCGCTCCCACCCGGCGGTCTCACCAAAAACTGCACCGTGGGATTTGAGTTGCTCGTGGATCACCGAGCGCCGCACGCCGCGCGCGGTCTCGGGTTGGCGATAGGGCCAGTGATCGGCGTAGAGCAGGCCTAAGGTCTCGCTGACGCGCTCTTTGAGATAGCGTCGATTGCGCTGAAAGGGCTGGGCGCGACGAATATCGACTTCCCACAGGTCAAACGGCGGTTCGCCGTCGACGATCCACTGCGCCAGGGCCATGCCCGCGCCACCGGAGCCGGCGATGCCGACAGAGTTGTATCCGGCCGCAACGTAGTAGCCCGCCATCTCTGGCGCTTCGCCGAGATAGTAACGGTCATCGGGGGTGAAACTCTCGGGGCCATTAAAAAAGGTATGAATGCCGGTGGTTTCAAGCAGCGGCAGACGGTGGATCGCTTGCTCCAAAATCGGGGCAAAGTGATCAAAGTCCTCTGGCAGCTCGTCAAAGCAAAAACTCTCGGGAATGCCGTTCATGCCCCAGGGCTTGGCCTTGGGTTCAAATGCCCCCAGCAAGATCTTTCCGGCGTCTTCTTTGTAATACGCGCACTCGTCGGGCACGCGCAACACTGGCAGTTGTGTCAGTTCGGGGATCGCTTCGGTGACGACGTAGAAATGCTCGCAAGCGTGGTTGGGGATCGTGACGCCGCTCATTTGACCCAGCTCGCGCGCCCACATGCCGCCGCAGTTCACCACCACGTCGGCATCGATCTGGCCTTGCTCTCCTTCCTCGGTCTCGTAGCGCACGCCCGCAGCGCGCCCGTTGTGTGTGAGCACTTCGGTGACTTTGACGCCCTCGGCAATGCGCGCGCCGCGCATGCGTGCGCCCTTCGCCATCGCTAGTGCAATATTGGCAGGGTCGGCTTGTCCATCGAGAGGAAGGAATACCCCGCCCACGGCATCGTCGATATTGAGATGCGGATACATCGACTTGAGCTCGCTCGGCGAGGCCTCTTCGACTTGCACATCAAACGCCCGCGCCATACTTGCCTGGCGGCGCAGCTCTTCCATGCGCTCGGTGGTGAGCGCCACACTGAGCGATCCATTTTGGCGCATGCCCGTCGCAATGCCGGTTTCGGCTTCTAGCTCGGTATAGAGCTGGGCGCTGTAGCGCGCTAAGCGGGTCATGTTTTGGCTGGCGCGCAGTTGGCCGATCAGACCGGCCGCGTGCCAAGTGGTGCCGCTGGTGAGCTGTTTGCGCTCTAAGAGCACAATGTCTGTCCAGCCGAGCTTGGCCAAATGATAGGCCACGGAGCAGCCCGATACGCCGCCGCCAATAATCACCGCACGCGCTGTGGTCGGTAGTGCACTCATGCGCGGATTCTCTCGTTTTTAGGATCCCACAGGGCCGAGCTGGCAGCGACAGTCGCCGGGTAGCGTGTGCCGTAGATGTCGACTTCTAGCTGGGTACCGGCAGCCGTGGCGCAGCGCTCCAGCATGGTCAATGCCAGCGCAGCGCCGACCCGGTACCCGTAAGCGCCTGAGGTCACCTCGCCGACGATGGTGTCGCCTTGCCAGACATTGGCCATATATGGCGCATCGAATTCGTCGCAGTCGATAATCAGTGTGGCAAAGGTGCGTGGCGACTCGGTGAGGGCTTCGGCCTGCATGGCGGCTTTGCCGGGGAAGTCGGCCTCTTTGTCGAGCTTAACAAAGCGGCCCAGTCCGGCCTGAAGCACGGTGTAATCGGTCGATAAATCGCCTTTCCAGGTGCGGTAGCCTTTCTCGATCCGCATGCTATTGAGAGCATACATGCCAAAGGGCGTCGCGCCCGCTGCGAGGACGGCTTGGTAGATGGCGGGACTGTCGGCGATGCTGGCATGGATCTCCCAGCCTAACTCGCCCGCAAAGCTCACCCGCGCTAAGGCCGCGCTGCGACCGGCGACTGTTGCGCTCTGGTGGCTGAGCCACGGGAGGCTGAGATCGGCGTCGGGGGCGAGTGCGGCGAATAGCTCGCGCGACTGGGGGCCGCAGACGATGAGCGTGGAGTAGTCGTTGGTGTGATCCACCAGGCTGATGCTGCCGTCGGTAGGCAGACGCTGGCGCAGCAGCTCATAGTCGTGTAATTGCGCCGTAGCGGCAGTGATGAGGGTGTAGTGCTCGGCGCTGTGGCAGAACACGGACATCTCGGTGTGAATGCGGCCGCGGTGATCAGGGAAATAGGCGAGATTCAGGCGCCCAGGCTTGGGCAGTGCGCCGGCGATTTGGCCATTGAGCCAGTCGCTAGCGCTCGCGCCGGTGATGTTAAAGCGCGAGAATCCAGCCAGATCCAGCACGCCCACGCTGTCGCGAACGGCTTCGACTTCGGCCTGAATACGCGGCTGCCACGGGCCTTTGCGCGACCAGGTGTGCGTGGCCGCTTCGCTGGTGTCGTCGCCCGCTTTGGCAAACCAATTTGCGCGCTCCCAGCCATTGTAGGCGCCCATTTGTGCCCCCAGTTCGCGCAGCGTGGCGTCATTGGGGGAGCATTTTTTGTCGCGTGCCGCAGGCCACTCGTGCTGAGGAAAGTGCATGGCGTATTCGTGACCGTAGACTTCCATGCCTTTCTTGTTGCAATAGTCTTGGTCTTCAAAGCCCGTGAAGCGCCGAGGGTCGCAAGACCACATATCCCACTCAGTACCGCCTTCGGTAATCCATTCGGCCAGCACTTTTCCGGCGCCGCCAGCCTGGGCGATACCAAAGGTAAAGACGCAGGCCTCAAAGGCATTGGGCACACCTGGCATGGGGCCGATCAGCGGCAAACCGTCGGGAGTATAAGGAATAGGGCCGTTGACCACGCGCCCCACACCCGAGGCGCCGAGCAGAGGAACGCGGGCCATCGCGTCTTCGATATGCCAGCTGATGCGCTCTAGATCCTCGTCCCAGAGCTGGAAGGAGAAGTCATCGGGCATCGGGTCATCCGCGCTCATCCAGTGTCCGCGACAGTTGTTCTCATAGGGGCCGAGGTTAAAGCCGTGTTTCTCTTGGCGCAGGTAGTAGCTGCTGTCGACATCGCGCAGGAGCGGGAGCTTGCCGCCGTGCTCCGCGCTCCAAGTTTGGAGTTCAGGCAGCTCTTCGGTGAGCAGGTATTGGTGCGACATGGTCATCATGGGCACTTCTCGGCCGAACATGCGCCCGACCTCTTG
>CAKZUS010000254.1 GCA_937921805.1 uncultured Granulosicoccaceae bacterium | reverse complement strand
GCATCGCAGCGCCTACAGCGTAGCTGGGGCCAGGTCGGGCCGCCCTTGCAAGCCGTTGCGCGCGTTGCCGAGGTCGATCGCCAGCTCGACGAGTTATTGCTGCGCCTTGGAGAGCATTTGCGCGACTTGGCCGACCGCGCTGCCACGCGCATGGCCTCGCTGGGTGCGCGCGATGCGGCGGCGATGGCGCAGTTGGTGACGACGGCGCTGGGTGTGGAGCGCGAGACGCATCGCTGGCAACTGAGCCTGTTTCCCGATAGCGTGCCGCTGAGTGTCGCGCTGGAGCGCTTTGCTGAAGTGGCGACGGCTCTGCCCTCTAGCGCTGTGGCGGATAATGATGCCCTGCGCGTCAATATCGATGCCCTGCTGCGGGTGCGCCAGCAACTGCGCGATGTACTCGCTAGCCCGCAGACTCTGGGGCGCAATCGCCAAGAGCTGCAGCTCGGAGTGCAGGAGCAGGTCATGGCCGCTAGTGCCTTGTCTATGCAGATGCAACGCGCGAGCAACCAAGCCGATTGGCTGTTGCGCGTCATTGTTGTCAGCGCGGCGTTGTTTTTGTCTAGTGCGGCGATGCTGGGGTATTTGCTGTGGATCAGCGCGCAGCGCGCGCAATGGCAAACCTTTGAACAGAGCAAGCGCAACGAGAAAGCCATTTTGCGCCTACTGGATGAAGTCAGCGAGCTGGGCAACGGCGATTTGACCGTCCAGGCGACTGTCTCAGAAGAAATTACTGGGGCGATTGCCGACGCGGTGAACTACGCCGTTGAAGCTTTGCGCGCGCTGGTCGGGGTGTCGCAGCGGGCCGTAGATGAGACCACGGTAGCGCTGGAGAGCACGCGCGAGACCGTCGCACAAGGTGTAGCGTCCAGCGAGGTGCAAAGTCGCGAGATTAGCGCTGCCAGCAGTTCGGCACAAGAGCTGGCATCGGTCGTGCGTGGGTTGTCTAGCGGCGCTGAAAACAGTGCGGATGCGGCCTTGGCATCGGTACAAACCGCCCACCGCGGCGCAGATCATATTCGCGAGAATATCCGCGGCCTTGAGCATATTCGCGGGCAAATTCACGACACTGGGGTGCGCATTCGCCGCTTGGCAGAGACCGCGCAAGAGATTGGTGACGTGGTGCATCTAATCGATGAGATTGCTGACCGTACCAATGTGCTCTCGCTCAATGCTGCTATTCAGGCAGCGAACTCTGATGGCTCGTCTTTGGTGGCAGAAGAAATTCAAGGCTTGGCCGAGCGCGTCGCCGAAGCAGCGGGGCAAATCACGGGTCTGGTCGAGGCGATTCAACGCGAGACGCAGGCGGCGAGCATCTCTATGGAACAGAGCACTGCCGGTGCGCTGCGCGGTGCCACGCAGTCGCAGTCTGCCGAGCGCGCTTTGGCAGAGATGGAAGACGCCTCACGCAGCATTGCCGAGCAGGTACAGCAACTGGCGATGCAGGCGCGCGAGCAGGTCGATACGGCGGAGAAGATATCAAAGAATATGCTCGTGATTGATGAAACGGCCCAGAAAGCCCTACAAGGCACGCGCGATGTAGCGTCGGCAATGGGGCAGGTGCATGCTCTGGCGGAGGAGTTGCGTGGGCATATTGGAGGCTTTCGTTTGCCCAATGCCTCGATTCCTGTGGTGTCTTCGCGCATCGAAGAGAGCGACTTAGATAGCACTGTTGTGCTCTCGGCACACCGCACTTTGTGAACAGTCAGCAGCAACTGACCGCTCCGGCACGCGGGCAGGCGCTGCGCGAGTTGCTGCGCGAGCTGGCCCGGTTAGAGGCTGCTGCTGCGGATTTTAGCCAAGACCGCGCCACGATTGGCCCGTTGAGCCGCCTGTTAGATCAGGCCGAGTTGGTCCTAGAGATCCTCGATAGCCAGGGCGCGCGCCTATTGGTGGTGGAGTTGTCGGCTTTGGCGCGGGCGATACACGAAGAGGCTGTCGTGCTTATCGACGAGGCGCGGCAGACCTTGGGCTTTGCCTGCACCGCGTTGCTACAACATTTGCAACAGCTACAGCACCGCGCCGATGACCCGCCCTTGGCGCTGCTCGCGTTGCTCAATGATCTGCGGGCCAGTCGTGGCGCGTCGCTCTATGCGGGGGTGGCGCTCTCTGTCAAGTTGCCAGATATCGAACCGAGCAGCAGCGCGGCGCTGCGCGCTTGCGTGCAGGCGCAGCGGCCCGTGTTTGTGCGCGCTTTGCTCGGTTGGCTACGTCGACAGTCTCCAGAGCAACACCTGGCGCAGATGCATGATGCGCTGCGGGCCGTGAGCGATGCCAGCCAGGC
The DNA here is from genome assembly GCA_937921805.1 of uncultured Granulosicoccaceae bacterium. Lineage (GTDB taxonomy): Bacteria > Pseudomonadota > Gammaproteobacteria > JABXHR01 > JABXHR01 > CAKZUS01. Next base: position 3,500 of record CAKZUS010000254.1, on the reverse strand, counting down.
GACGCGCGATTACTGGCTTGCAGCCAGCGCCTTGTGCGAGGCTCTGCAGTGGGGGCGCCTGCGTTCTCGCCCTGCGCTGCGCATGGTGCTCAGCGCCTTGGAGCGCGCGTTGCGTGAGCTAGAGAACGGCGGTGAAGCAGCACTGCTTCGCAGCGATGCCCTGCATTTCTCGGATGTGCTGTACTACGTCGCGCTCAGCGCCGAGGGGGGGGGTACCTATACCGACTTGGCTACGCGCTACCCCTTGCACGTCTACCTGCCCGAGCATGAGTCGCACCCGCAATACCTCAATACTGTGCGCGAAGCCTTGGTGCTGGAGCTGGAAGAGTCGCAGCAAGCGCTGGAGAGCGCGTTGTTACTCCAGCGCGAGGCGCAGAATGCCAAGCTCAAACCGCTCTTGGCGCAGTGGCTGCGCGTGGCGGAGACCTGCGAACTACTGGGCCAAGGCGATGTTGCGGAGCAGCTACGCGTGGCGGTGGTCGCCGCGCAGGGGGCATTGCAACAACCAGAGCAGCTGGATGATGTGCTGGCCTCTTTGGCCGACAGCGTTCTGCGCTGTCAGCAGTCTTTAGGGGTGACGCCCAAGTCGCTGAGTGGGTCCAGTGATTCGGGTGAGATGAGCACGTGCTTGCCACCGCTCTTGCAGCGCTGGGCTGACGCCGATGCGCGGGCTTTGGCTGGCGCCGTCGCGGGAGAGACACAGCGGCTGCTCGCCCGCGCCCATGACCCCATTGCCCAGGCTTGTTTTCATCCCAGCAGCACGTCGCCGTACTTGCAAGATGCCGCGCTGGCGCTGGGACAAGGTGCCACTGCCCTTGAATTTCTAGGCGATACTGCCGCCTCGGCGCAGGTCGCAGCACTGGCGCAGGAGCTGTCGCTGATGAGCGCCGATCCCGCGCCTTTGGCCAGTAGTGCTACGCAGCGACTGGCCGAGGCGGTTGCGGCGCTAGAGCTCTACCTCGATAGCCTCGCCTCGCTGGCGCCCGTGGCGGCTTGGTTGGACATCTCAGAGCAACAACTGCACTACGTGACGGCGGCGCAGTCGGTCCCGTATTTGGATGCGACCTTGCCTGTGCAGGACGCAGAGCGAGAGCCAGGGGCCGCCCGCTCAATAGAGGAGGGTACGCAAACGGTGCTAAGGCCTCAGGGCGGGTCCGATAGCCATCTGATGAGCCACGCAGGGGACTCAGAGCAAGACGCCGAAGAGGCCGGGCTGTCTTTGCGCGAGACCTTCATCGAAGAAATCGCGCAGCATGTACAGAGCCTACGCAGCGCCCAGCAGCAAGCGCGCGAGGCTTGGCCTCAGGGGGAGGCGCTGCGCACGATACGCCGCCTCTACCATACGATCAAAGGCAGTGGTCGCCTCGTAGGGGCGACAGCGATTGCGGATTTTGCCCAGGCGCATGAGCAACTGCTGCGCACCGTGATAGATCACCCGCGCTGGCGGGCGCAAGCGGCGCTGCATGCCCTGCTCGACCAGAGCACGCCGTGGTTGCTCACCCTGTCGCAGCACTTTGATGATCCGCTTCCCGCGGCGGCCCACGAGCAGATGCAGCGCTGTCAGCAGTTGTCGCAGCAGGGCGATCTCGCACCTCCTGCCGAGCAACTAGGTCCTAGTAATACGCCCCCCCGTGATATGCCCCCCCGTGATATGCCCCATGATGTGCCTCTTGGTGAGAGCATCTCTGGTGACGCTGCTTTGGGCGAGATGTCCGCGACACAAGCCATCGACGTTACCGACACGGCGCACGAAGAGCAGGCTCACTCCGACCCGCACGACGGTAGTATCAGCCCAGAACTAGCGGCGGTATTCGTTCCCGAGGCGCAGCAGTATCTGGAGCGTATTCAACAACTGCTGCCCGAAAACACGGCTCTCGATGGCGGCGCGCTGCGCCCGCTGTGCGATGCGCTCCACAGCCTCAATGGCAGCGCTCGCACGGCGCAGATACGTAGCGTCGCTCAGCTGGCCACGCCAGCGTATGCGTTTGTGTGCCAGCGTGTGGAGCGCTTCGAGTCGCTGCGCAGGGGCGAGGTGGCCTTGTTGCGGCGCGCTGCGATCCAACTGTCAGCGGTTTTGGGACAATTGCGCCACGGCATCGACAACACCGCCTTAGGGGCCGCGCTAGCGACTGAGCTAGCGCTCTTGAGCGAGGCGAGTCCGAGTGCGGCGACCCTGTCAGACCGCGACTTGGAGGGCTTTCTAGACGAGGCGAGCGAGGCCTTAGGGCAGTTGCGCGACCATCTGCAGCGCTGGGATGATACGCAAGGGGGGAGAGAGGCCGTATTGCGAGTCTTGCACACGCTTAAGGGCAGTGCGAATACAGTCGGGTTTCGCAGTATCGGCGACCTAGCGCATGCGATGGAGGGAGCCGTGCTGCAAGCGGACTCTCTCGATGAGTTGCCCAGGCGCACACTGGTGGGCAGTGTGCACGAAGGGGTTGAAGCACTGATGCTGAGCTTGGATCAGTTGCGACGCGGTGCACCACTGGGGCGCTTTGATTGGTTGCTAGAAGACCTGCGCTTTGGTGGGGGAGACGAAGATCCCGACCTTGAGCCTTGGGAGCATTGGGACGAGTGGTCTAGCACGAATACAGCCACGGTGATGGAGGATCGCGACGCTGGCGGCGGCGCAGCTGCCGCAGTGCCAGCGCCTAGCGAATCCACGCCGCTCACACCTTTCACAGCACCGATCCCCGATAACAATATAAGTCACGCCGACACGGCTGGTGTGGCGTCTGCCCCAGCATCGGCAATAACAGCCAGCGATGCTTGGCCCGAAGATCGTCCTGATGCGATTCCTGATGCGATAGTCAGAGATGTCGCCAAAGACGCTGCCAAAGACGCGGTCAAAGAGGTGGCTCTGGATCGCCTGTGGCAGGCGCTGGGCGAAACAGAAGTAGCGCGTAGTGATCAGCGGCGTGATTTTGCAGAGCTGGCGAGTGCGGTCATTGATTTGGGCGATGTGAGTGCGCGCTTGCGCCGTCTGGTGCGCGAGCTTGAGCTGGGCGTCGATCATGCCGAGCCGTCTCTGAGCGCGAACCGCGAAGACCCCTTGCAGCTACAGCGCTATGGTGACCTGGATATCTTGCAACGTGCCTTGGCAGAGACCAGCGCGGATCTAGAGCGAGTGGGAAAGGGGCTGCGGCACGGCCTGCATCAGGCCGGAGCGCAGCTGGAGACTCAGTCACGAGCAGGGGGGCGGCTGCGGGCAGAGGTTGATCGCTTGCGCACGATATCGCTGGAGGAGCTGAGCGGGCGCCTGACTCGGGTTGTCAATACCGCGGCGCAAGCTCTGCACAAATCCGCCCAGCTACGCATTGTCACTCCGCGTGCACGCATTGATCGACGACAGCTACCGCTGCTGACCGAAGCCTTAGAGCACTTGCTGCGCAATGCCGTGTCGCATGGGATTGAAAACGCGGCGCAGCGCTTGGCGCGAGGAAAAGACACGACGGGCAGCATTACGCTGCACCTGCATCGTCAGGGACAGCGCTGTGTGC
>CAKZUS010000253.1 GCA_937921805.1 uncultured Granulosicoccaceae bacterium | reverse complement strand
TTGGCCTCGGCGCGCGCGATTCGCTGCGGCTCGAAGCGGGGCTGTGCCTATACGGGCACGACCTCGACCCCACGACTAGCCCCGTCGAAGCCTCGATTGCCTGGGCAATCCAACGATCTCGTCGCCCCGGTGGAGAACGGGCCGGGGGCTACCCTGGTGCGCAGCACATCGAGACGCAGCTCGCCCAAGGCAGCGCACGCCGCCGGGTCGGCCTCTTGCCCGATGGGCGGGCGCCCGTACGCGAAGGCGCCGACATCCACAACGAAGCAGGCGAGCACGTCGGCGTCGTCACCAGTGGCGGCTTCGGCCCGAGCCTGAACGCCCCCGTCGCCATGGGCTATGTGCACAGCGACTACTGCGCGCTTGGCAACAGGCTCTATGCCCTCGTTCGTGGTCGCCAAATACCGATGACCGTCAGCAAAACCCCCTTCGTCCCACAACGCTACGTGCGATAAACCAGGAGAACATCAAGATGTATTACACCGAAGATCACGAATGGGTCCTTATCGAAGACGGCGGTATCGCGCTGGTAGGCATTACTGACCATGCCCAAGAACAGCTCGGCGACATCGTCTTTATCGAACTGCCCGAAGTCGGTCAAGAGCTTGAGCAAGGCGCAGAGGCGGCGGTGATCGAATCCGTCAAAGCTGCCAGCGAACTCAAAGCGCCTGTTTCGGGCACCGTGACCGAGGTCAATACCGTGCTCGACGGCGCCCCCGAGACCGTCAACGAGGACGCGACGGGCAGTGGATGGTTTTGTCGCATCGCTTTGAGCGATCCCAGCCAGCTAGATGGGCTGATGGACGAAGCTACTTATCTCGCAAGCTTATAGGGAATATGTCAAATATGTCTATGCATCAAGACTTTATTGGCCGTCATATTGGCCCCCGCCAGGACGAATGCGCGCAAATGCTCCATAGCCTCGGCTATAGCGATATGGACAGCTTTATTGCCGATGTGGTCCCCGCCTCTATCGCCGCCGCTGCTCCGCTCGCTCTGCCCGATGCGATGAGCGAAGCCGATATGCTTGCGCGGCTGCGTGCGATTGCTGAACGCAATGTGCTCAAAAAGTCTCTGATTGGCATGGGCTATTACAACTGCCACACCCCCTCGGTGATCTTGCGTAATGTGCTCGAAAACCCCGCTTGGTACACCGCCTATACGCCCTATCAGGCCGAGATATCGCAAGGGCGCCTAGAGGCGATTTTAAACTTCCAGACCTTGGTCACCGATCTCACCGCGATGGATGTCTCCAACGCTTCGCTGCTCGACGAATCGACCGCAGCAGCCGAAGCTATGACCATGGCGCGGCGCGTAAGTCGCAGCAAAGCAAGCGGCTTTTTTGTCTCCCACGACTGTCTCCCGCAGACTATCGCCGTAGTACAGACGCGGGCAGAGCCGCTGGGCATTGAGGTGATGGTCGGAGACCCCACCACAGACATGGTGCCCGAAGCCTGCTTTGGCGTCTTACTGCAATACCCCGCCGTTGGGGGCAGTTTGCGCGATGGGAGCGCTGTGGTCGAGGCCATTCATGCGCACAAAGGTCTGGCTATCTTCGCCACCGACCTGCTGGCGCTGACCCTGCTCAAGCCCCCAGGTGAGATGGGCGCCGACATCGTCGTCGGCAACAGCCAGCGCTTTGGGGTGCCGCTGGGCTATGGCGGACCGCATGCGGCGTTTTTGGCGACGCGTGATGCGCATAAACGCGCCATGCCGGGGCGATTGATTGGCGTCTCGGTCGATAGCCACGGCCACAGCGCCCTGCGCATGGCACTACAAACCCGCGAACAACATATTCGCCGCGACAAAGCCACCAGCAATGTCTGCACTGCGCAGGCGCTGTTGGCTGTGATGGCGAGTTTTTACGCCGTATTCCACGGCCCCGAGGGCCTGCGCGCTATCGCGCAGCGCATCCATAGCGCGACGGCTCGTCTGGCTGATGCGCTACAGCGTGCGGGGTATGGGATCGAGAATCAAGGCTTTTTCGACACGCTGACTATTCGCTGCCCGCAAGGCAGCAGCGCGCTACATGACAGCGCGCGCGCAGCGGGCTATAACTTGCGCGAAATCGACGCCGAAGTGCTCGGACTGTCGCTCGATGAGACCACCAGCGACGACGATCTCGCCGCACTGGCTCAGGTTTTTGGCGTGCAGCTAGGTGGAGAATTAGACCCAGACTCCCCCAATAACACGACTATTGACGCCGCTTTGCTGCGCGATAGCGCGTACTTAAGCCACCCGACTTTCCATCGCTATCGCTCCGAGACCGAGATCATGCGCTATATGCGCGCACTGGCCGACAAAGACCTCGCTCTGGATCGCGCCATGATTCCGCTCGGCTCGTGCACCATGAAACTCAATGCCGCCAGCGAGATGATTCCTGTCACTTGGCCGGAGTTTGGGGCCATTCACCCCTTTGCGCCACTCGACCAAGCCCAGGGCTACCAGCAGCTCATCAGCGAGCTAGAGCAGATGCTGTGCGAGTGCACAGGCTACGACGCGGTAAGCCTACAGCCCAATGCCGGGTCTCAGGGCGAATACGCCGGTCTGCTCGCCATCCAGGCCTATCATCGCAGTCGCGGCGACGAGCGCGACATCTGCCTGATCCCCTCTTCGGCGCACGGCACTAATCCCGCTTCAGCCGTCATGGCCGGCCTCAAGGTCGTAGTGGTATCTTGCGATGAACACGGCGATATTGACCTTGCCGATCTCCAGGCCAAATGCAGCCAGTACGCCGAGCGCCTGTCTTGCATCATGATCACCTACCCCTCGACCCACGGTGTATTTGAGACCCATGTGCGCGAAGTCTGCGCAATGGTGCACGAGCACGGCGGGCAGGTGTATATCGACGGCGCCAATATGAATGCCCAAGTAGGCTTGTGTGCGCCCGGGCACTTTGGCGGCGATGTCTCGCACCTCAATCTGCACAAAACCTTTTGCATTCCCCACGGCGGCGGCGGCCCCGGTGTCGGCCCCATTGGGGTGCGCGCGCATCTCGCGCCGTTTTTGCCTGGCTATGCGACGCTGGATCACGGCCCGCAACACGTCGGCCCTGTTTCTGGCGCGCCTTGGGGCAGCGCCTCGATACTGCCTATCAGCTGGGCGTATATCACCATGATGGGCGGCGCCGGCCTCACCCAGGCCACGCAAATGGCGATCCTCAGCGCCAACTACCTCGCCAAACGCCTCAGCGCGCACTTTCCGGTGCTCTATACCGGCAACAAGGGCTTGGTCGCGCATGAGTGCATTATTGATCTGCGCGCATTCAAAGACCGCTGTGGCGTGACCGTCGATGATGTCGCCAAGCGCCTCATTGACTACGGTTTCCACGCCCCCACGATGTCTTTTCCCGTCGCGGGGACCTTAATGATCGAACCCACCGAATCAGAGTCCGTGCACGAGATCGACCGCCTCTGTGATGCCTTGATTCATATTCGCGAGGAGATCCGCCAGATCGAACAAGGCCAGATCCGAGCCGAAGACTCCGCCCTGCGCCATGCTCCCCACACGGCCTACACCGTCTGCGCCGACCGCTGGGAGCGCGCATATAGTCGCGAAATGGCGGCGTTTCCCGTTGCAAGCTTGCGGAATAATAAATATTGGGCGCCTGTTGGGCGGGTCGATAACGTGTATG
>CAKZUS010000252.1 GCA_937921805.1 uncultured Granulosicoccaceae bacterium | reverse complement strand
GCGGCCGACCGGCGGCGTGAGCGTCGGCCCCGAGGGCGGTAAAGGCCCGCGACATGCCCTGGCCGGTGGTTTTGAACATTTGCACGGCGGCCGCACTCTGCCCGACCAGCTGCTCGGCCCACTCTACGCGGCCCATCTGGTCCGCTTGATCCTTAAAGATCCCGTACATGGTGCCCATGTAGCTCGTGATCGTCGCCGTATCACTTTTGGTCGCCATCGCCAGCGTCGCGCTCGCGGTGCTCACTTTGCCCAGCTCGTCGCCGGTGAGCGTGCTCATTGCGCTCTGTATGTCATAGGTGGCGCTGATCACCTCCGTCGCACTGCCGCCGAACTTGAGCGCCCACCGTTGAGCGTCTTGCGTCAAACGATTCAGCGTCGCATCGCCCACGTCCAGGCTCGCCAACTCCCCCAGCGCCGCGCGCTGCTCGAGCGCGGGAGACAAGATATTGCCCAGCCCATAGGCGCTGGCCATCGCCGTCGCGGCGCCCGCCGCCACGCCCTGCCAGCCGCTTTGCAGCCGCTGCTGCGCCTGCTCGATGCGGGACTGGACGCGGCCCATCGGGCCGGTGATACGGTCGATGAGGCTGAGCGTTAGCTCTAGCCTCTGCAGCGCCGCGCGACTCATTTGCCAAACGCCATAGCAATTCCGTTAGCCGTGGCCACGGCGTGACGCTCCCAATATTGCTCTTCGAGCCACAGCGCGGCGCCCTGCGTCGCAGGGTCGTTTGGGTCGAGCTGTGGGAGCCAACGTTGGGAGAGCACGGTCAGCTGCTCTAGCTCGTTGCGCCGGAGCGCTTGCTGGACGGCTTGGGCTTTTTTACGCTGATCTCAAGCTTGGGCGTGTACTCTTCGAGCAAGGCCGTAGCGATCTGCACCGCTACACCCGGGCCGAGCAAATCCATGAGGGCGCTCTCGCTGTCTGGTGCGACCGTGCGCACCACAAAATTGTGCATAGGTGCGATTTTGTTGGTCGGCGTCATAGCGTCAATCAACGTGTTGTGATCGACAGGTCTCACGATAAAAACCAGTTCTTGATCATCGACGGTAAGCGTTATGGTTTGTTCCATTTTTTGAGTCTCAACAGGGTCGTTTAGGAGGGTTCACATAGCCGTAAACGCGCGCGCAATGCGCCTCGCCTGCGACGGTGAAAACGGTGTTATCAGGCCAGGGATAGCCGGTTAAATCTTGGTCATATGGTCCTGTGACGGGATCGAGTGCGCGCATCCACCAGATGCCAGCGCGGATCTCGATGACGTGGTGCAAAGCCATGCAGCTCGCCGTCAGAGCGATGTCTGGGGATTGGGCAAAGTGCTGGTGGGCTGTAGCGAGAATCATTGGTAGATCCCCTCACGTATCCCGGCGACAATGCCCTGCCAGAGCCAGAGTGTTACGGCCACAGCAGCACCAGCAAGCAAAATGGCGCCTATGACCATCAGCATGCCGATCATTAAGACCACCACAAACGGGGTGACCACAATGAAGACCATCCCTGCAATCAAAACTCTGATCGTCTTAATCATGGTGTTCGTCCTCATCTTCGATTTTGGCGAAAATCACCGCCACCAGTGCCAGTGCCAGTAGGCCTATGACGCTCAGCACGCCAGTAATCAGCACCAAGACTTGCTCGACGGTGTAGTAGTGCAGGGCAATAGCGATAAGCGCGAGCACAATGGCCACGCCGTTGGCCAGGACGATCATCCGGTCCAGTCCACTTTTTGCGTGCGCACATCGATGTGCGTAAAGCCGTTATAACGCCCCACGCCGCCGCGCTCGCCCAGGATCTCCCGCGCCCAGGTGGCGACGGTGCTGGGGTCGATGCCGTCGATCTGTACATCAGCGGCAGTGCCGCGTAGGTGCTGGGAGTCGGGGCTAGAGTTGGGCAGGCTGGCGTTGTGGCGGGGGCATCGGTAGCCACTGGTGATGCGCACTGGCGTCTCCTTGCCCAAATGCGTGCAGGCTTTCGCACGCAGTTGCTCGAGCACTTGCAGTAGATCAGCGCTGGTCTGTACCTCGCCACAGCAACGGCAGGCAAATTCATGCGTGGCAAAGTGCGGGCTAAGCTGCGCGAGCCTGATGCTGCCAGCCATCGCAATCTCCTTATCAGCCTCCGCAATGCGCTTGGAGAGCGCGATCTCGGCCTGCGCTTTGGCTTTGGCGAGTTTGCGCTCGCTGCGGCTGGGGCGCTCGCGCAGGATCTGGGTCAGCGTTTTGGGCACTTTGGAGTGCTGCGCGAGGTGCCCCGTCGTGCCGCCGCCAAATAGCGCGACAATCAGCCCCCACAGATGTTTTGTGTGTTCGCCGGGCTGCATGGCCATCAGGATCGGGTCGAGCGTCGGGTCAGCAATCTGCATCGCATACACGGTGGTCACGACCGTGCCCAAGGCTCCGAGCGTACCCCCCGCGAAACTGCGCAGCAGCTCCAGCGCCGTGCGCATTACTGCATCTCCTCGGCACGCAAGTACGGCACGCCGTCGATGCTCACAAAGTCGCGCCCCGTTACGTCAAACGGGATCTTGGTTGTGCTCTTCTCGCCGCCTTTAGGATCGAGGTCAACAATCGAATCCAAGCGCAGCTTGCACTCGCTGGCGTTCACCAGCTTGACTTGCGCGCCTGCCGAGGCGTAAAAAATCAGGTCTACTGGGTCTAGCCCGCGCCAGCTGCCTGCGGCGCGCGCCGCAGCGAGCACGGTCTTAAAGTTGCTCTCATCGAGCACAATCTCGCCACTGGCCGTCGCCTCGCCGTCGACCCACCCGTCAGGTGTTCCGCCGGACTTGGCCACGGTGCTGCTGTCGCTAATCGTGAGGCTCGCACTCTCGACGTTCACCATCATGCCGCCGATAATCAAATTGAAATTCTGGCCACTAAAACGTTGCATGTTTACTCCTCGATGCTCAGGTCAAGACCCACGGCGACGCGGATCGCTTTAGGCGAGCTAATCGGCCGCACGGTGATATAGATGTCGAGCGTGCTCGCCCCCGTCCACAGCAGCTCCACGGCGTCCTCGCCCGGGGGCTTGATGGCGCCCGGGAACGGCACGCCGCCAATCTCGATGCTTCGAGACATCTCGCGCATCGGGCCAGAGAGATAGCGCTTCGTGTAAGCCTGGCTCGCGCCGCTGCGGTTGAAGGCTCTATTAGCGATCATCTTGATCGCCAATATCCGCACGCGGCGGCAGACCGCATCAACGATGCGCAAATGCTCACCCGCCTGGAAGTCGCCGCCCGCCGCGTCGAGCATATTGAGATCGCCCCAGTACATGCCGTCGTAGTCGGCGTACCACTGCGGTACGCTCAGGCGCGACGCATCGAGCGCAGCCAGCACCGCCATCGTCAGCGGCTGCCCGTCGGCATCAATCGGCGGGGTGCCGAGTGCAATCAATGGACCCGTGGCCACCCGCATGGGGCTATCAGCAAAGCTCACCGACTCGTTCGCGAGTCGTCCAGCGAGCACACCCAGATTATTGCCAAAGAGCTGCGGCACCATCGCCACCCGCTGCGCCGCAACACCGTCAGTAACGGCGTTAATAGTGCTCACATAATCGGCCCAGACCTCCCCGCTTTCTAGGCCTCGCACTGCGGCCATCGCAAAGGCAAATCGACCTTGGTTACGCAGGTCGATCATCGCCGTCTGCAGTTCGTCGGGCGTTGCCACATCAGGCGTACAAATCACCACCGCCTCGGCGCGGATGTCCTCTTGCATCGCCAAATCGAGCGCCGCGCGCCAGTCAAAATCGCCGCTGGTGCCCACGGCGGCGGCCATCCAGTTTTGGCCCGCATTGCGTTGGGCAGCAGTGAGCTGACCGGCCAGGGTGCCGCTGCCAAACATCTCAGCGGGATCGGTACTTTGGTCGAGGCGTTGGACTTTTTTCCCGCCTCTAAATGCCGTGCCGACAAACAAGAAATACTGCTCTATGGACGGCAATGCGCCCTGCCCTCGGTTGAGCGAGCTAACTGAAACGCTACCTAGTGACATACATCCTCTCTCTCTTATGCTCGGCGCAGACGTCGATGGGTCCGCTCGACTGCATCGGTGAGTAATAAATCGTGATCGTTCGTGCCCATCCAGGCGCGCGCTGGGACGTTGATCTTCCAGCTGCTAGCGGGTCGCTCGCCCGTTAGCTCGCGCAGGATTAGCCCCGCCTGTCCGGTGCTCAGGTGGGTGCGGATCCACATTTGTGTGGGGCGGCGCCGCGCGGGTCGATACCCCGCATCGAGCAACGCCCGTGCTTGGTCTCGGCTGGCAGGTTGGCGGTAATCTATGCGCCGCGCGCGCCGTGCTTGGCCAGCGGTGTAGGTCTGACTGAATCCGTCGTGGTGCTTCGCCGCGATACGACCGGCACGACCAGCAAAGCCCACCACCGCCTCGGTGGCCGTGCTACGGGTGCGTAGTTGGCGGCCCATTTTGCTCAGCAGTTTGCGCTTGCGGCCGCTGGGCGCGGCAAAGGCGCTGCCATCTACGTTACGCTGACGGCGCAGGCGCGTTTTGCTCTCTCGCTCGACGCGCTTGCCTGCTCCGTAGAGCATTTTTCGCCGCTCATCAGCAGGCAATGCCAAGGCTTGCAGCTGGCGCTGGAGCCTCGCTGCACCGGCGGTGTGGACGCTAATCACCACGCACCTGCACGGCCGTAATCAGTGGTACTTCAGCACTGCCCAAATCCCAGGTCACGCCCTCAATCTCGATGCCCGCTTCGGCGGCCACGACGGTAATGTCTTGCAACATCTCGACATTAATCACGATATCGACAGCAGCGCTGTCGTGCTCGTCGCTCGGTAGCACGTCGATGGTCGGCGGATCGAGCACATCATGTCTATTCGGGTCGGCGACGTGCAGCCAGGCAATCAGGTGCCCCAGCAGCACGGCGGCGTCATGCGCCCACTCTTGGATCTCGACCACGGCGGTATAGCGCACCTCGCCGAGCGTCATGCTCGCCTCGCTGTCCCAGCGCAGGGCCGGATGGATCGTAATAGCATCCGCGTAGACCGACAGCTTCGATGCGTCGCAGAGCGGTGCGAGCTGCGCGCGCAAGCTTTGCAGAGCAATCACAGCATCACCACATGCTGCGTGGTGCCGCGCGTGCCATCGGGCTGCTGGCGCAACAAGCTCTGCAGCGCATCGACGGCAACGCCGCGCCAAAATTCAACCGTCTGCTCCGCGTCGCGCGCTTCGCGCTCGGCGACGTCGCGGCGCGCGCCACTGATCCACAGCGGCAGCACTTCGCACATCGCTTGCGCATAAATCGCGCGCCGATAGAGCCAGACTCTGCCACTGCCCTCTGCCTCGTCAAAAGGCTGCCACGGCGCGGCCCAGTCGCGTAGCTGATCGGTGATGCTCACGGCTGCAGCCCACACTGCCTCGCGCAGTGTCGCGTCAGGCAAGGTGTCGGGGATGC
>CAKZUS010000251.1 GCA_937921805.1 uncultured Granulosicoccaceae bacterium | reverse complement strand
TGTTGGTGCGCCTAGCGACTGAAGGAGATCGGGCCGATGCTGATGTTAGCGCCTCGGTGCGTGAAGCGCTGCAAACCGCGAGCGAGTCGCCTCTGGAGATGCGTCGCGTTGAGTTTGTGGGGCCACAAGTGGGGGCCGAGTTGCGCGACCAAGGCGGGCTTGCGGTCATCTATGCGCTGTTTGGCATTGTGGTGTACATCTGGTTTCGCTTTGAGAAAAAGTTTGCAGTGGGATCGGTAGCGGCCTTGACGCATGACGTGATTCTCACGCTGGGCGTGTTCTCTTTGCTGGGGCTGGATTTTGACCTCAGTGTGCTGGCGGCGATTTTGGCAGTTATCGGCTACTCGCTCAATGACACAATCGTGGTGTTTGACCGCATCCGCGAGACTTTTCTGCGCTATCGCGACGGTACAGCTTCCCAGATTGTGAACTTGGCCGTGAACCAAACGCTATCGCGCACCGTCGTGACTTCTATGACGACTTTACTGGTGCTGCTGGCTTTGTATTTTCTCGGCACAGAGGTGATTTTGGGCTTTGCGACGGCACTGATTATTGGCGTGATCGTCGGGACCTACTCGTCTATTTACATCGCTAGTACTATCACGCTGATGCTGGGTATCTCGCGTAGCGACTTGATCGTACCGGTTGTGGATGAGAATGAGGCTGAGCAGCTCGATCCCTAGCGAGCACAGCGACTGCATGATCTCGAGATGATTTGAGCATAGCGAGCGCTAACAATGGGCACCAATTGAGTGCCCATTGTCGTTTTAGTTGCAGGGGGTCCTAAGAGTGCGCTGGAAGTCGCAGGTCAATCCAGCACTCTCCAGTGTGTGGATGATATTGATACGTATGCAGCCCGTCCGCATCGGGGTGGAAATGCCGGGGCTTGAGCGTGCGCACGGCCGTCTCGCTATAGTGCTGGGAGTCCCAGTGCATGCGCCGAATCCGTACGGCACTGCCATAAGAGCGGCTGCAATCTTGCGCCGGACGATGCCATTGTCCGTGTGCTAAAAACGGCCGTCCTGCACTGCGAGCGCAACGCGCATCCGCCACGATAGGGTTGGCGGGGTGGGGCTGCCAGTGTTCGCTGTCAATGCGCGAAGCGCTAAACAAATGCAAGCGCTCGTGATCGCCCATACCGGCTTGTACGCTGGCATTAACAAACAGCCACCAGCGCCCGTCTTTATGCACCAGCGTTGGGTCCAGCCAGCGCGTGGCCGAATCTCCCGAAAGCGATAGCACCAAAGCGGGGGTCCACGGTCCTTGTGGAGAGGGCGCGCGGTACATTTGTAGACGAGCCGAGTCGGCACCCTCTGGCAGCAACCACCACTGCCCATCGATGTGATATACACCGGGATACGACAAGTGGTGTGGGGCGCTCAGACAAGGCTGGCATTGCTCGCCATCCCAGTGCACGAGACGCCCTGTGGCGCTCATCGTTTCGCAGTATTCGGCCAATACGGTTCCATCGCCTAACGGCCAAGGGTCGGCCAGAGTAAAGCGGGTGTCGTGAAGCACAAGCGCGCTGGAGTCATCGCAACGGGCGATAACCCAACGCTTCGGGCCGCGCTCTCGCCAAAACCGACTCCAGCGTCGTCGCAGTCCCCGCGTATCGCGGCTGGGCGCGCAGTAGTGCGGTACGGGGGCGTGTTGGTCGCTATGCATCGCCTGAGCGAGCAAGATCAGCGACTGCTGCAGCCAATGCTGCCAGGTCCACAGTACGCTAATCGGGTGTACGGCCACGCGCTGAGAGGCCAATATAGTCGGCTGCTGTGTGGTGGATGCTGCAAGCTGTATCCACGCCAGCTGCGCATGGGTGCGATCGCGCCACAAATTGCGCGTCATAGCCCGATGCGGATACAACAGTGGATCGCCATCGACGCATAGTGCCCAGGTGTCGGTATCGGTAGCGATAGTCTGGGCTGAGGCATGAAGGTCGAGGTGGCGAGGCGCCCGAGGCGCTGGCACAGCGTCGATGCCGTGATACGCAGCGTGCGAGACACGAAGACGTTCTAGCCAGCACCAGATTCGTTTGACATCCCAAAGAGGAGTTGTGTCGTGGAGCGCGCTGCGGACTGTGCTGTCGATAATGTGACAACGCCCGCCACTAGTGTGCTCTAGAGCCTGTCGCCAGGCGCTCGGGGCGTGGGCGGGGAGGTCAATGCGCATCGCTAGCAGCCGCGCGCGCGCTGGAGCTGTTCGATATCTTGCGCCAGCGCGGGCATGGTGCCTGCACGTAGCCGCTCCAGCACGGTGTCGCTACTGCACAGCAGCGGCCAACGCGCAGCCAGTGCAATGGCGGCGCGGCGTTGTTCGGGGGGGAGTTCGTGTTGCAGCAATTCGCGCTCAAAACCAAAGAGTATAGAATCTGGTGGGGTGGCATGCCCGCCGAGATGGGCGCTGCGAGTTAGCGCATAGTGGCTAAGGTTTTGGTCCAGAGCGACTTGTGCGGTGGCGAGTGCCATGGCCCAGCGCAAGCCCTCTACGGTCTGAAGGCGCTGTAGCAGTGCCGTACTCAAGATCACCGTGCCATCGGGTAGCACCCACATGGCTTCTGCATTGCTGCGCCAAATCTCAAACTGTGCCTGACGCTCTGGCGCTAAGGCCTCCGCCAGGGCATGTCGTCGCAACTGGAGAGCGATTTCCTCGACGAGTGTGCTCAGACGCTGCGCGCCGTCGAGCTGCTGAGCCTGCTCGGCAATAATGACCCGCGAACGCTGTGAGACTTCGTTGCGCAGGCGTTGCTGCGC
>CAKZUS010000250.1 GCA_937921805.1 uncultured Granulosicoccaceae bacterium | reverse complement strand
CGATCTACGACTAAAATATCATCGGGAAAAATACCGGCCTCTGTCATCGAGTCGCCTTCAACTCGCACAAAGTACGTAGCGGCGGGGTGCCGTACGCAAAGCTCGTTGAGATCAAGAGTACTGGCGATATGGTCTTGCGCTGGATTAGGGAAGCCTGCTCGCACCTTCTCAGCAAAAATTGGAAGGAGTACGCGTGGTGGGTTTTCCGGCAGGCAGGAGAGAAGCATGGTGCAAAATACTGTATTAAAATACAGTTATTAAAGCATAAACAACGAAAAAAGGAGGGTAACAGTCCCACACGGGGATGGAACAGAGCGCGTCAAAGACCAAGTAAAAGTGACCGCAAACCGTAAAACAAACAACGGCTTATAAAAGGGTTGTTGCTCCGCGCGCATCAGCAAATATCAGCCAAGTTCAGTATTTTTGACAGTACTGCTTTGATGGCCGGGTAAGGGAGAAGACAGCAGGCGATGCGGCGCATTGATTACATGCGCAGGGATCGGTATCCGTGTACGGATGTAGGGTGTCGAATAATGGCAAAATACAGCGTTATTTCTCTGATATCTTTCTCCGACATCCCCTTGCTCGAAACCAAAGGATACATCATGCCCACCCTCTCCTCGCGCCTAGGCCCGCTTGCTATTGCAGCGGCGGCGACGCTTGCCTCCAGTGCTGCGATAGCACAAGAAGTAACACTCAAGTTGCACCAGTTTCTTCCCGCGCAGGCAAACGTGCCCGTGCAAATCTTAGACGTCTGGGCCGACAAGATCGAAGCGGCCTCTGCAGGGCGGATCAAGATCAATCGCTTTCCCGCGATGCAGCTAGGAGGCGCGCCTCCGGAGCTGATGGACCAAGCGATTGACGGTGTGGCGGATATCGTGTGGACGGTCGTGGGTTACACGCCGGGGCGTTTCCCCTCTACTGAGGTGTTTGAACTGCCGTTTATGGTGGAAGATGCGCGGGCGGCATCGTGCGCGTACTGGAATTTGTTTGAAGATCATATGGCGGATAGCGAGTTCGCCAATGTCAAGGTTCTAGGCACTTGGGTGCATGGTCCTGGGATGCTTCATACCAGCGAGCCGGTCAATACGCCTGCTGACCTACAGGGAATGAAAATCCGAGGTGGCTCAAGATTAGTCAACCAGTTGCTGGAGCTATCGGGCGCCACGCCGGTCGGCATGCCCGTGCCCGCTGTGCCCGCTGCCTTATCCAAGGGTGTGATTGACGGCACGACCATTCCGTGGGAAGTGACCACGGCGCTGAAAATACCGGAGCTGGTGGAGTTCCACACGGAGTTCGAAGGCCCAGCCTTGTACACCCTGACTTTTGTACTGGCGATGAATCAAGGCGTCTACGAAGGGTTGGATGATGACTTGAAAGCCATTATTGATGAGAACTCGGGTCTGAATTTCTCCATCTTCGCCGGTGGCACCCAGGCCGATGCAGACGCCCCGGCGCGCGAGTTCGCCGTTGAGAACGGTAACGAAATCATCACCGTGAGCGATACCAGCGAATGGGAGACCTTAGTGCGTCCCATCTACGCCTCATGGATCGCTGATCTGGCCGAGAAAAATATTGATGGGCAACAACTGATCGACGAAGCACAGGCTCTTATGCAGGGCGAGTGTCGGGGCGCTACGGGCAGCATGTCATAGCCTCACAAAAAGCTCAATAAACGCCCGATCAAAGCCGTCCCTCTCGCACAGTAGAGGGACGGGCTTGAGGAGTGCGTTTCTCAGCCTCCTCTTCGGCCGAGAGGCTGTCGCAAAAGCCTGATGACAACTTGGCAGCAAGACGATGCACATCTTTATTACTACGCTCGCGAGAGTGTTCGCGATTCTCGGTGGTGTGGCGCTCAGCGCGCTGATCATTCTGACGTGTCTGTCGGTTGTGGGCCGGGCCTTGAGTTCGATATTGCACAGCGATCTTGTCCAAGCTCTCGCGCCAAGTGTTGCCCAAGGCTTACTTGGCTTGGGGATCGGGCCGATTGACGGTGACTTTGAGCTAGTCGAAGCGGGCATGGCGTTTGCCATTTTTGCGTTCTTGCCGCTGTGCCAGCTCCACGGCGCCCATGCGTCGGTAGATATTTTCACCGCTCGGCTCCCTGCTGGGGCCAATGAGCTATTGCGCGCCGTTATTGAGATGATCTTTGCCGTGGTGTTGATCGTGATGGCGGTGCAGCTCTTCGCTGGTATGGAAAGCAAACGCGCCTCAGGCCAGACGACCTTGTTATTGCAGTTCCCCGTGTGGTGGGGCTATGCCTTGAGCCTACCGGGGGCGATGATGGCGGCGCTGGTGTCGATGTATATCGCGCTGTGTCGCATCGCGCAGTGGGGGAGTGGGCGCGAGATTATGCCCGCTCATCTGGGGCAAAGCGATGAGTGACCTACTAATCGGTATGCTGTCGTTCCCAGCATTATTGATGCTGATTTTCTTGCGCGTGCCGATTGGCTTGGCCATGTTCTTGACGGGGCTAGTCGGGCTGATTGTGGTCACGGGCGATACCCATCTTCCCTTTGCGCGGCTCAAGTCCGAGACCTACACCACTTTCTCTAACTACTCGCTGTCGATAGTGCCGATGTTTTTGCTGATGGGGCATTTTGCCACCCTCGGCGGCATGAGCCAGTCTTTGTTCAAAGCGGCCGAGAGCTGGCTGGGACACCGCAAGGGCGGGGTGGCGATGGCGGCAGTAGGGTCTTGCGCAGGCTTTGGCGCTATCTGTGGCTCTTCTCTGGCGACGGCAGCGACGATGGGGCGGGTGGCGCTTCCGGAGTTGCGCCGCTATGGGTACTCCGGCGGATTTGCGAGCGCGACATTGGCGGCGGGGGGGACCTTGGGCATTTTGATTCCGCCCTCAGTGGTGCTGGTGATTTACGCCATCCTCACCGAGCAAAACATTGCCAAGCTGTTCTTGGCCGCATTTATTCCTGGTCTTCTGGCCGCGCTGGGTTACATGATCGCCATCGGCGTCTATGTGCGCCTGCATCCTGGCTCTGCCGGTACGCGCCCGCGTGTGGCCTATCGCGAACGATTCGCAGCGATCAGAGACGTATGGCCAGTGTTGCTGGTGTTTTCCTTGGTGGTCGGCGGGATTTATCTGGGCTGGTTCACGCCCACAGAGGGGGCCGCAGTCGGCGCGTTGGGCACAGGACTTATCGCCTGGAGCGTCGGCGGGCTAACGCGCGCATCGTTGTCTGAGAGCTTTTTTGTCACTGCGCGCTCCAGTGCCATGATTTTCTTTATTGTGCTCGGTGCGGCTTTCTACAATGGTTTTCTCGCGCTTACGCAGTTGCCCCAAGAGGCCGCGATGTGGGTCTCGGCGAGCGGATATAGCCCCTTGGCGGTGCTGGTGTTGATTCTGGTTTTTTATCTGTTGCTGGGCTGCCTGATGGACAGCCTATCGATGATCTTGCTGACCATTCCCATCTTCTGGCCCATCGTGCAGGAACTGGATTTTGGGCTGGTCACGATGCTACAGCTACAAAGCGCCCGCCTCGAAGCCCTGGTCGCCAGCGGCGCCGATCTGCCAGCGGCAGCCCTGCAGCAGGCGCATAACCTGTTGGCAGGTGGGCAAGAGCTATCGCGCGAGATCACCCGCGAGCTGGGCCTACGTGGCGTCACCCAAGGGGCCTTGAACCGCATCAACATCGAACAAACAGCCATTTGGTTTGGCATTCTCGTGTTGATTGTCGTCGAAGTGGGGCTGATTACGCCCCCTGTTGGTATGAACCTCTTTGTGATCAACGCGATGGATCGCACAACGCCGATGGTCGAGACCTACAAGGCCGTACTCTATTTTGTCTTTACCGACTTAGTCCGCGTCGCGCTACTCGTAGCCTTTCCTTTTATTACGCTGGCATTATTGCCTTGGTAGGGGAGAATCAACTCGGCCAATAATTCAGTTAGGCCAACAATGACTCATACAACTGAAATGATGATTTAGCTGCTAGTGTGAGTTCTTTTTCGGGGAATAAGATCACCGTCGAGCCGAGGTTGAACGTGGCGATCTCTTGGCCTTGTGACAGCTTCATATCGCCGTAGTCCCAGCGCCGCGCTGGTCCTCGTACTTCGCCATGCCAAGTGGTACTGATTGCGGCGACGTTGACCGCCCCCACCATGACCATCGCCATGCGGCCAAAGTGCGCGGTATCAAACCAGCACACGAGTCGCTCGTTGCGTGCAAACAAATCTGGCCAGCGCTCTACGGCCTGGGGGCTGACGCTAAACAGGCTACCGGGTAAGTATTGCATCATGCAGAGCGTCGCGTCGCAGGGGAGGTGAATGCGGTGGTAGTCGCGCGGGCTAAGATAGATATTCGCCATGCTGCCCTGATCGAACACACTTCCATCGCAGCCCAGCAGCGCATCGACCGTATAGGTTTTTCCCTTGGCGGCGATGCGTTGGTGGTCTTGGACCGCGCCCATGCTCGCGACGGTGCCGTCTACAGGGGAGAGCAAACCGCTGGAATCAGGCGTGAGCTTGCGTGCGTTGGGGTGCAGCGTGCGCGTAAAAAACGCATTGAAAGACGCGTAGTCGCGCAGATCGCTGTGCTGCGCTTCGTCCATATTGACGTGATAGCGCTTCACAAACCATCGCATCAGTGGCTGGACCAGCGTGGTCTCGCGCCGACTTATCCGGTACAGCAGGCGCGTGCTCAGCCCAAACAGCAGTTGACGTAGCATTAACTCGCCGCCCGTAGAGCCAGGTAGTCTTCGACGATCTCGCTCGCATCGTGAGGCGCCGGAAACACGGCGCGCAGATCGCCGTCTCCAGAGAGAAGGAACAAGCCGCTGGAGTGATCCATCGTGTAATCATCGCCGAGGGGTACCTTGGCATACACCACGCCGAGCGAGCGGGCCAGGGTCGAGAGCTGGTCTAACTCCCCTGTGGCGGCCCGAAAGCGGGGGTCGAAGTGGTTGACATACTGTCCGAGCTGCTCGATCTGATCGCGCTCAGGATCGACACTCACAAACAGATAGCCCGTATCGTCGCTGAGCTGATTTTCGGCGTCGAGCTTGGCGGCTACTTCCGCTAGGGTATAGAGCGTGCCGGGGCAAATATCGGGGCAAGAGAGAAAGCCAAAATACACAAACTGCCAGTCTTGCTGCAGGGCATCGTTAGTGCCGCTGGGCGCCGAATTGGTTTTGAGCGTGACAGCGGGCGTAGGCTTGGCGCCAGCGGGCAGCGCTGTACCAGAGGCCAATTGCGGCGGGGCGGCGGGGGCGCTGGGCGCAAAGTGCGTGCGACCCACGTACAATCCCAACACGAGCAAAGCCGCGAGGGCGAAGAAGCGCATTGCGTTGCAAAGCTTGCAGTCGGTAATCAGCATGGGATGAACTCAGATTGGATCAGTGCATTATATGATGGAAGAGCATAGCGTTAGTTCGATGATCAAAGCAGTCTCCGCGCGCTTCGAGGCGGCGGGCCTAGATTTTGGACATGGCACTGACAACGCCTGGGACGAAGCGGCATGGCTGGTGCTGCATTGCGCAGAGCTGCCACTCGACAGCGAGACCATTCCCGACATCGCGCTTACCGCAGAGCAACTGGCCCTAATCGAAGGCGCCGCACAGGTGCGCATAGAGCAGCGCCAGCCGATGGCCTATGTGCTGCGCTCAGCTTGGTTTGCAGGAATGCCGTTTTATGTCGATGAGCGGGTACTGGTGCCGCGCTCGCCGATTGCCGAGCTGATTGAAGACGGATATTTTTCGTTTTTCCAAAAAGAGCCGTCTCGTATTTTGGATCTCTGTACTGGCTCGGGCTGTATTGGTATCGCCAGTGCGGTGTACTGCCCCGAGGCGCAAGTGGTTCTGGCCGATCTCAGCCCCGAAGCGCTAGAGGTCGCGCGGATCAATACCGAGGCCTATGACTTGAGCGAACGGGTCAGCACTGTGCAGAGCGATTTGCTGAGCAATGTAACGGGGCGTTTTGACTTAATTGTTACCAATCCGCCTTATGTCGATGCCCAAGCGATGCGCGAGCTGACCCCCGAGTATGAGGCCGAACCCGCCTTGGGCCTTGCCGCAGGTACAGACGGCCTAGACCTGGCGCATCAGATCTTGGCCCAGAGCGCTGCCTTTCTCAACGAAGAAGGATGGCTAATTATGGAAGTGGGAGCCAGTGACGCGGCCCTAGCACAGGCGTATGCGCCTTATGACTTTGAATGGCTTCATTTTGCGCGTGGCGGCGGCGGAATTTTGGCCATCACCCAGCGCGATCTTGCCTTGCTGCAGCGCAGGGGATAGGGCGTATCGTATACTTTGGGCATGTTGTGACTCACTAGCATTCACTAGTATTACTGACTGAAATAGCTGACCGAATTGGAAGCCTCATGCCTGTCTATCCCAGCGTTTGTCCACTCGATTGTCCCGATACCTGCAGCCTCGCCGTCACAGTCGAAGAGGACCGCGTCGTGGATGTGCGCGGCTCCGAGGCCTTGCCTTTTACCGCTGGTGTTGTGTGCAAGAAGGTCGCGAAGTACTACCCTGATTTCGTTCATGGCGAACGGCGCCTGAGTACACCACTGCTACGCCGTGGGCCGCGTGGCGGTAATGAGTTTGTGCGCATTAGCTGGGATGAGGCCCTAGAGCGTGTTCACGAGGGGTTTTCTCGCGTCATCAACACCTACGGCGCCGAAGCCGTCGCACCCTTGAACTACGCTGGCCCGCATGGGCAACTGGCGATGGGTTCAATGGATTTGCGCTTTTTTCATCAGCTCGGCGCGAGCCAACTCGCGCGCAAAGCCCTCTGCGGTGGCGTGCGCAGCGCCGCCTATAAGTCGCTCTTTGGCGCGGCCCCGGGCATGTTGGCAGACTTGGCGACCCAGTCTGATTTAATCATCGTGTGGGGGGCCAATATCACCACCTCCAACCTGCACTTTCAGCGGGTGATTAAACAAGCGCGCTCCCACGGAGCCAAGCTCGTCGTGATCGACCCCAAATGCATCCCCACGGCCCGCCAAGCCGATGTGCATTTGCAGCCTAAGCCTGGCACCGATGTTGTGTTGGGCCTCGCTATGGCAGCGCAACTGCAACAACGCGGCGCTTTAGACGAGGCGTTTTTGGAGCTGTGGGTGAGTGGGGTGCAGCCATACCTGCAACACGCGCAGCAATATAGCCTTGCCGATGCGGCGCGTATCTGCGGGATCGATATTGCACAGATCGAGCAGTTTTTAGATTTGCTCTGCGCCGCCAAGGCCGCGAGCTTGACCACCGGCGTAGGACTCGAGCGCAGTGCCAGCGGCGCTAGTGCCCACCGCGCCGCCATGGCGTTGCTAGTCCTAAGCGGCCATATGGGTCGCCCTGGGGCTGGAGTCGTGGGCCAAACTGGCTCGCTGTTTGCCAAAACTCCCGATGCTCTACAGCGCCCCGATTTGCTGGCGCAGCCTACGCGCACGCTTAATATCGTCGATGTGCCCGATCACGTGCTCGACGAGACCCTCGCACCGCCGCTGCGAGCGATGATGATCTACAACCACAATCCCGTCGCCACGCACCCCAATCAAAACCGCATGCGTCAAGCGCTCTCTCACCCTGAGCTATTTCTCGTCGGCGCCGATGTCGCGATGACCGACAGCATGGCCTATTGCGATGTAGTCCTACCGGCCTGCAGTCACTTTGAACACGACGAGATCTACACCGCCTATGGGCATGGGTGGCTGCAGCGCGCCCAGGCAGTGATTCCCCCCGTGGGCGAAGCGCTGCCCAATACCGAGATTTTCCGGCGCCTTGCTGCGCG